>JAHIVM010000133.1 GCA_018816665.1 Candidatus Zixiibacteriota bacterium | reverse complement strand
GGTGGTCAACCCGCTGGGACAGCCGCTTGACGGCAAAGGCCCGATTGTCACTGACAAAACGCGCGTTATTGAGGGTAATGCCCCCAATATCGTCCAGCGTCAACCGGTGAAAGAGCCGCTGCAGACGGGTATCAAGGCGATTGATTCGATGATTCCGATCGGTCGCGGTCAGCGCGAGTTGATCATCGGCGACCGTCAGACCGGTAAAACGGCCGTGGTTGTTGATACTATCATCAATCAGAAAAATACCGATGTCATCTGCGTGTATGTCGCTATCGGCCAGAAGCAGTCGACAGTGGCCCAGGTAGTGGAGACGCTGCGCAAACACGGTGCGATGGAATACACTATCGTTGTTACCGCCTGCGCAACCGACCCCGCCCCGCTGCAGTACATCGCTCCCTACGCCGGTACGGCCATGGGTGAAGAATTCATGTACAACGGCAAACACGTCCTGTGCGTGTACGACGATTTGTCAAAGCAGGCGCAGTCCTATCGACAGTTGTCCCTGCTGCTTCGTCGCCCGCCGGGTCGTGAGGCCTACCCCGGTGACATTTTCTACTGTCACTCCCGTTTGCTGGAACGTTCGGCCAAGCTCAGTGATGAACTCGGCGGCGGTTCGCTGACCGCTCTCCCGATTATCGAAACGCAGGCCGGCGACGTGTCCGCGTACATTCCCACGAACGTGATTTCGATTACCGACGGTCAGATCTTCCTGGAAGGCGAGCTCTTCTTCTCAGGTGTGCGTCCGGCCATTAACGTCGGTATCTCCGTCTCCCGTGTGGGTGGTAACGCGCAGAATAAAATGATGAAGCAGGTTGCCGGCTCCCTGAAGCTCGACCTTGCGCAGTATCGTGAACTGGCTGCCTTTACGATGTTCTCATCGGATCTCGATGAGTCCACCCGGAAGCAGCTGGATCGTGGTGCGCGCATGGTGGAACTGCTGAAGCAGGGGCAATTCGCTCCGATGGTAGTGGCCCGCCAGGTTATCAGTATCTGGACCGGTGCCCGTGGCTACCTTGACAAAGTACCAGTTGACGCCATCCTGAAGTTCGAAGAAGAGTTCCTCGCCTATTGCGACGAGAAATATCCCGATATCGAACACACGCTGGCCAAGGAACTGAAGATTTCCGATGAAATCGAGGCCAAGCTGAAGGCTGCGGCCGACGAGTTCATGGAGAAGTTCAACGCATAGGGCGGGTACTAGAACATCCAAGGAGGATTCTGTGAGAAAGCTAAGTTTGGTTGCACTGCTGGGTATTTTTCTGCTGGCTTCTTCAATCTGTGCGCAGGACGTCCCCGGTATCAAGTTTGGTATCAAGGGCGGCGTGAATCTGGCCAATGTTGCCGGTGACGATGCCGGTGAGTCGGACATGCTGCTTGGCTTTGCCGGTGGTGTGTTTGTGCAAGTGCCGATGGGTCCTCTGACTTTTCAGCCGGAAGCGCATTTCACGATGAAAGGCGCAAAGTCCAGCAGCACTATGGATATCATGGGAACGCTGTACGACACTGAAGAAAAAATCAAGCTGACGTACATTGAGGTTCCGATGCTGTTCAAGTACAAACTGCAGACCGCAGGCAATATGGCACCGTGCTTTTTTGTCGGTCCGGCGGTGGCGCTCAACATGGGTGCCAAGTATGAAATATCTATCAACGATGAATCGGCCGATGTTGACATCTACAACAAGAAGGATATCGATTTTGGTATCGTTTTTGGCGCCGGTGTCGATTTCGCCATGGGAACGAAAACCCTCTCTCTGGACGCCCGGTACACGATGGGACTGACCGCAGCTCTCGACGACGTGGATTCTCCGGACGATATCCCGGACGATGAAGTAGCGTTTGTTGATGACGACGGCAAGGGCCTGGATATCAAGAATACGAACATCCAGGTAATGGTCGGTATTTCTTTCTAGAGTCGATTATTCGTGAGCCGCCGGTAACACGGCGGCTCATCCTGATAACGTCGCTCCACAGGGAGCGGCAAGGGTACGGAACACAAACACGTAGCAGATAATGGCGACACTTCGAGAAGTCAAAAAGCGAATCAGATCGGTCAAGTCAACCAAGCGCATCACGAAAGCGATGGAAATGGTTGCGGCCGCCAAGCTGCGACGGGCGCAGCAGCGCGTGGAACAGGCCAAGCCGTACGCGCAGAAACTGGATGAGATGCTGAGCCATCTGGCGGCCGGATCCACCGGTGAAATCTCGCATCCGTATTTTGAAGAGCGGCCGATCAAAAAACGTACCCTGGTCGTCATTGCCTCCGATCGCGGCCTGTGCGGATCGTTTAATTCCCTAGTCATGCGCAAAGCTGATGCCTGGCTGGCGGAGCACCGGGACACCGATAACGAGCTCGTGCTGATAGGCAAGCGAACCAACGACTACTACCGTCGCCGCGACAAAAATATCCTCGCCTTTTACGGCGACTGGGGCGGCGTGATGGACTACGGTCGGGCTCGCGAAATCGCGGCCATGCTGACCGGACGGTTCGTCAGCGGCGACACCGATGAAATTACGTTCATCTACACGCGGTTCATCAACATGGTGAAGTACCGTATCACCATGGAAAAATATCTGCCGGTGGCTCGTCCCGAGGTTTCCGAGGATGAGCACGGCGCTGTGTCTGACTATATTTTTGAGCCGGATTCCAGGCATATCTATTCCGCGCTGATGCCCTCGTACGCAAACACCAAAATGATAACGGCTCTGGTGGAATCACTGGCTTCCGAACACGGCAGCCGCATGATGGCGATGGGCAATGCTACCAACAACGCCGGTGAGATGGTTGAGAATCTCACCCTCGATTACAATAAAGCTCGACAGGCACAAATTACGAAGGAACTGCTGGAAGTCGTTTCCGGTGCCGATGCTCTCAAGGGTTGATCACTCCGGTGATCACATAGTGTGAAAAAAGTGATTGTTTGATATACCGAGGTTTGATTCATGGCGGAAAACATTGGTAAGATTGTTCAGGTGATCGGCCCCACGGTCGACTGCGAATTTCCGGCCGAAGCATTGCCGGATATCCTGAATGCGATCAAGATCAAAAATACTGAGACCAATAGTGATCTAACGGTCGAAGTAGCTATGCACCTGGGCGATAATATCGTCCGATGCGTGGCGCTGGCCTCCACCGACGGTCTGGTGCGTGGCATGAGCGCTGTCGATACCGGCGCGCCCATCAGTGTCCCCGTGGGCGAAAACTCCCTGGGACGTCTCTTCAACCTGCTCGGCGAAACGCTGGACAATATCGGTGATATTCCCGCCGACTCCCCGCGCCTGCCGATTCACCGCGCTGCTCCATCCTTTGAGGATCAGGTTACCGAGGTTGAAATGTTTGAGACCGGCATCAAGGTACTGGACCTGCTCGAACCGTACTCCAAAGGCGGTAAGGTCGGGTTGTTCGGCGGCGCCGGTGTTGGCAAAACCGTTATTATTCAGGAGCTGATCCACAACATCGCCACCGAGCACGGCGGTTACTCGATTTTCTCCGGCGTGGGAGAACGTACTCGTGAGGGTAACGATCTCTGGCTTGAGATGAAAGAGTCCGGTGTACTCGCCAAAACCGCGCTGGTGTTCGGTCAGATGAACGAACCGCCCGGTGCCCGTCTTCGGGTGGCCCTGTCCGGCCTGACCATGGCGGAATACTTCCGCGATGAACAGGGCCAGGACGTACTCCTGTTCGTTGACAATATCTTCCGTTTTGTACAGGCCGGTTCTGAAGTATCCGCGCTGCTCGGTCGTATGCCGTCGGCCGTGGGATACCAGCCGACCCTGGGTACGGAAATGGGTGGCTTGCAGGAACGTATTTGCTCCACCAAGTCCGGATCGATCACCTCCGTACAGGCCATTTACGTGCCTGCGGACGACTTGACCGACCCGGCCCCGGCGACCACCTTTGCTCACCTGGACGCCATGACCGTGCTCTCGCGCCAGATCGCTGAGCTGGGTATTTACCCCGCTGTGGATCCGCTGGATTCCACCTCACGTATTCTGGATCCGCACATTGTCGGTCAGGACCATTACAATATTGCCCGTCAGACGCAGGAAGTTCTGCAGCGCTACAAAGACCTGCAGGATATCATCGCGATTCTGGGTATCGATGAGTTGTCGGAAGACGATCGCAAGATCGTCAACCGCGCTCGTAAGGTGCAGCGATTCCTGTCCCAGCCGTTTTTCGTGGCTGAGGCGTTTACCGGTAAACCCGGCAAGTACGTGAAGGTCGAAGACACCATCAAGGGCTTTACGGAACTCGTCTCCGGCAAACTGGATCACATTCCGGAGCAGTTCTTCTATATGGTGGGTGGTCTCGACGAAGTGCTGGAAAACTACGAGCGGTCGAAGAGCTGATTATGTTTAGACTGTCCATCGTAACGCCGGAGAAGATTTTCTTTGAGGCGGACGTTAAATCTCTGGTCGTCCCGGGTACCGAGGGGTACCTGGGCGTCCTGTCCAATCATGCTCCGTTGATCACGGCGCTGAACCCCGGCAAAATCGAGTTTCGCGATGCCGAGGATCAGGTGAGACTGCTGGCAGTTTCCGGCGGCTTTCTCGAGGTGTCGGGCAATGTCGCAACTTTGCTGGCCGACGCCGCTGAGGAAACGGACTCGATTGATATTGATCGGGCCAGGGCCGCTCGCAAGAAGGCCTGGCAGGATCTGAAGGATGCTCGGTCGGGCGAAGAGCTGGTTGAGGCTCGTGCTGCCCTGGATCGCGCGACCAACCGGATCAAGTTGTACGAGGAAACTCACTAGCCGCCGTCGGCGGCGGGCGCCGGACTGTCCGGGTTGACAGGAACAGAGAGGCATGTCCGGCAGGTCCGGTCAGCGCCGGTGAGTTGTCGTAACCGGTTGTCTCACAGTATGTTTACCCCTTTATTTCCGCTTGACTTTCCGGGTGCTTTTGCGTACCATCGTACTCCATGTATCTTTTCTTGCGGGAGCTGGATGACTTCCCCGCCGAGGTTGATGTCAATGTCGGCAAGGGTGAAGTAGAGCCGTTTTACGACGGTGTTCTCAGTGTGGACTGGATCACGGTTCACCTGGAAATTCAGCACGCCAGCCAGGAATATTTCTGTCAGGGACAGGTATCGGCCGGCGTGAAACTGGAGTGTGTGCGATGTCTGGCCGAGTTCGACGATGAACTGTCGGGGCCGACGGATTTTGTCATTTGCGAGTCCGAAATTGAGGTCATAGACGGTCGCGTGATTGACGATGAAGAGTATCTTTAC
Organism: Candidatus Zixiibacteriota bacterium; assembly: GCA_018816665.1. Taxonomy (GTDB): domain Bacteria; phylum Zixibacteria; class MSB-5A5; order GN15; family FEB-12; genus JAHIVM01. The sequence continues at coordinate 3,189 of JAHIVM010000133.1, read as the reverse complement.
TGCGAAGGCAACGACCTGCGCGTAAATATATGGGAACCCGTGCGTCAGGCGCTGGTTCTTGCGATGTCTCTGAAGCCGGTGTGCTCGGAGGATTGCAAGGGTCTGTGCGCTTCATGCGGAACAAATTTGAATTTGCAGACTTGTACTTGTAGGACTGAGGAGATGGATCCCCGATGGGAAGGATTGAAGAAACTCCTGCCGTCGGACGAAGATTCCTCTCAGAAGGAATAGGATAATGGCACTACCGAAACGCAGACATTCGCGTACGCGCGGACGGAAACGTCGCACCAACTGGAAACTCACCGCACCGAATGTGGTGAAATGTTCGAATTGCGGACAGGCTCGACTGAATCATCATATCTGCCCGAGTTGCGGTCAATACGACGGCCGGCAGGTAATAACGGTTCAGGAGGCGTAAGCCGGTTGGCCCCGAGGGTCTGATCGCGCTTCTGGATACATTGGATGGTAGCGAACCGCGACACACACACAATCGTCCTGGATGTGATGGGTGCGGACCGAGGTCCGGAGCCCATCATTATGGGTGGCGTGGAAGCGGCACGCAAGCTGGGCGATAGCGTGTGCGTGATTCTCGTGGGCAATCAGGGCATCATCGAGAATATACTTGCCGGTGTGGAAAACTGCCCCGGCAATATTGAAGTCCTCGCTGCCGAATCCGAAATCCCCATGCACATATCGGCCACCGACGGCGTACGGATGCGCGACAGCTCGGTGGCGGTCGGGCTCAAGGCACTCAAGCGCAAGCAGGCGGTAGCCTTTGTGTCGCCGGGTAACACCGGCGCTGTCATGGCCACCTCGCTGCTGACACTCGGCCGCATCAAGGGCGTAGCCCGGCCGGCCATCACCACCATGTTCCCCACCAGCGCGGGCAAGCCGTGCGTCGTTCTGGACGCCGGTGCCAATGCCGACTGCAAACCGCTTCATTTATCACAGTTTGCGGTCATGGGAGCAGTGTATTCGTCGGTGGTGTTCAGCCTGGATGCCCCCCGGGTGGGACTGATATCCATTGGAGAAGAACGCAGCAAAGGCAATGAACTGGTGTTCAGCACCAGCCGCCTGTTGCATGACTCGCATATCAATTTTGTGGGCAATATCGAGGGCCGGGACATCCTGTCCGGGACAGTTGATGTTGCCGTCACCGATGGTTTCACCGGCAATATTCTGTTGAAGTTTGCGGAGTCGATACAGCCGCTGATGGTAAGAGCCATTCAGCGCCAGATTCAGACAAACATATTTTCGCGTTTCGGTGTGATGCTTCTCCTTCCCTTCCTCAAGCGGATGAAAAGCACGTTTGACTACGCCGAGTCCGGCGGTGCGCCGCTGCTCGGAGTCAACGGCATCGTGATCATCTGCCATGGTTCATCCAACTCCAGGGCAATCGCCAATGCCGTCCAGGTGGCCCACGGTATGGCGGAGAAACGAATCAACAAGCGCATCCACGACGAGTTGATAACCAATCATTTCGGAAAGAACAATGAGTCAGGAAATAAGAGCCCGGATCACCGGGACGGGGTCGTATGTCCCGCCTCGAGTGATGACCAACGCTGACCTGGAAAAGCTGGTTGACACATCCGATGAATGGATAGTCTCTCGGACCGGGATTAAGCAGCGCCATATCGCTGAAGACAGCATGAGCAATGCCGACATGGCGGCCGAGGCTGCGAAAGGCGCCATGGAGAGTGCCGGCGTGTCGCACGAAGAGATCGATCTGGTTATCTCAGCGACCGTCACGCCCGATTACCGGCTGCCGTCCAATGCCTGTGTCCTGCAGGAGATGCTCGGTTTCCCGAATGCTGTCGCGTTTGATGTCGTGGCTGCCTGTACCGGCTTCATCAACGGCTTGACCATTGCCGACTCGTTTATCCGCACCGGTCGAGCCAGAAAAGCAGTTATTGTGGGATCAGAAAAGCTGTCGGCCATTACCGACTGGTCCGACCGTAATACCTGTGTGCTGTTTGCCGATGGTGCCGGGGCCGTAGTTGTGGAAGCCTGTGATACCGGATCCGGGGTTTTGTCGACCTTCCTGCGTTCCGACGGCAAGATGCGGCCGCTGTTGTGGACCAAAGTAGGCGGTACCCGGTATCCGTACACCGATGACTACCCGTTTGACAAGTCTGACAAAATCAGAATGAACGGGGCGGACCTGTTTAAGGTTGCAGTAAAAGAAATGGCCAATGCGGCTCGCCAGGTGATTGAGGATGCCAACCTCACGCCTGACGACGTGACTCTGTTTGTCCCGCATCAGGCCAACATCCGCATCATCGAGGGTGTGGCCAAGAGACTGAAGATCGATCGGGACAGGGTTTTTGTGAATATCGAAGAGTATGGAAACACCTCGGCGGCATCGGTGCCGATTGCCCTGCACGAAGCAAGCCAGCAAGGCCTTCTGAAACCGGGCGACAACGTGGTTATGGTTGCCTTTGGCGGCGGACTCATCTGGGGCGCCGCCGCAGTTAAGTGGTAGAAGCATGAGCAAAACAGTTTTCTTCTTTCCGGGTCAGGCGTCGCAGTATGTCGGCATGGCCAAAGACCTGTACGATCATTCCGGTGATGTTCGCCGGATGTACGAATTTGCCTCCGATGCTCTGGGTACTGATATTGCCCGGCTGTCTTTCGAAGGTCCTACTGAAGAGTTGAAACGGACCCGCTTCACGCAACCGGCCATTCTGTTGCATTCGCTGGCCGTTCTGAAGATTCTGGAGGACCGGATCGGCCGCTGTGACTTTGCCGCCGGTCATTCGCTCGGTGAATACGGCGCCCTTGCGGTTGCCGGTGCCCTCACTCACGAAGACGCCATCAGCGCCGTGGTGCGCCGGGCTACGCTTATGGAAGACGCCTGCCAGAAAAATCCCGGCACCATGGCCGCGACCATGGGATTGTCGCCGGAACAGGCCCGGGCCATCTGTGAGCAGGCATCCGCTGCCGGTGTGGTGGTGCCCGCCAACTACAATTCCGATTCGCAGATTGTGCTGTCGGGCTCGCTCGACGGTGTTGCCCGGGCAGTCGAACTGGCAAAAGAAGCCGGCGCCAAACGCGCGGTCATGCTGGAAGTGGGCGGGGCATTTCACTCGCCGCTGATGGAGTCCGCCCGGGCCGGTCTGTCCGAGCATCTGGCCGGTGTGACGATCAAGGATCCGTCCTGTCCGGTGATTGCCAACGTTACCGCCGAGC
>JAHIVM010000132.1 GCA_018816665.1 Candidatus Zixiibacteriota bacterium | reverse complement strand
GGAACGGTACGTCGGTCACCTCTTCGGTACGGCTCTTGTCGATCTGGCCGACAATACGCCCGACTTCCGACTCCTTGAGCGGCGTGGGACGTCCACCGGCCCCGACAAAATTCGTGATACCGGGCGTGGACACAACCAGGTTCTGCGACTGCTTATCCAGGTCCATCTCGATGAGAATGTAGCTGGGCAGGAACTTCTTGGTCGATGTCGAACGCTTTCCCTGGCGCATTTCGATCACCTGCTCGGTAGGAACAAGGATCTGACCGAACTTGGCCTCGGCTCCGGCATTCGTGATCGCCGACTCAAGATACAGCTTAGCTTTCTGCTCATGGCCGGCGTAAGTATGGGCAACGTACCAGCGTAAAGCCACTTAACCTCCAAGACCCTTGCCAAACACGGCCTGCACAACTAACAGCAGAATCCGATCGACAATACCGATAAAGGCCGCCACAATGACGGACACCACTACCGTGACGATTGTCGATCCGATAAGCTCGTCTTTGGAAGGCCAGGTCATCTTGCGCAACTCGGCCATCGTTTCTTTTAGATACTTCTCGATCTTCTTCACAACGGCATCACTTCCGTTACTTTATCAGGCCAGGAGGGACTCGAACCCCCAGCATCCGGTTTTGGAGACCGGCGCTCTACCAATTGGAGCTACTGGCCTAAAAACTGGTTTAGCGCGTTTCCTTGTGCAACGTATGTTTATCGCAGAACCGACAGTACTTGCGATACTCAACGCGCTCCGGATGCAGGCGCTTGTTCTTTTTCGTGTCATAGTTGCGCCGCTTGCATTCGCCGCACGCCAAATTGATTCGATCTCTCGGCACGTCTCTATCCGCCTTACTGGGCTAGAACAGTTATTCGAAAATTTCCGCGATAACGCCGGCGCCGATCGTACGGCCACCTTCGCGAATCGCAAAACGCAATTCTTTCTCCATCGCGATCGGCGTGATCAAATTCACATCCATCGTGATGTTGTCTCCGGGCATGACCATCTCGACACCTTCAGGAAGATCCGCCACACCAGTCACGTCCGTCGTACGGAAGTAAAACTGAGGACGATACCCCGTGAAGAACGGTGTATGACGGCCACCCTCTTCCTTCGTCAACACGTACACCTCGGCCTTGAACTTCGTGTGAGGCTTCACCGATCCCGGCTTCGCCAGCACCATACCCCGCTCCAGGTCGTTCTTATCCACACCGCGAAGCAGCAAGCCTACGTTGTCGCCTGCCTCCGCGAAATCCAACAACTTACGGAACATCTCTACACCCGTGCACACCGTCTTGCGCGTCTCCCGAATACCGATGATCTCAAGCTCGTCGCCCTTGTTCACCACCCCGCGCTCTACACGACCCGTGCCAACCGTGCCTCGACCCGTTATCGAAAACACGTCCTCGACAGGCATCAAAAACGGCTTGTCTTTCTCACGCTTCGGCTCCGGTATGTACGAATCACACGCGTCAAGAAGCTCAATCACCGACTTGAACGCCGGATCATCTGCCGGCTTCTGAGCCGTGCCAGCCTGCAACGCATGAAGCGCCGAGCCCCGGATCACCGGAATGTCGTCTCCCGGGAACTGATACTGACTCAGCAGATCGCGTACTTCCAACTCCACCAGATCAAGAAGCTCAGGATCATCAACCATGTCCGTCTTGTTCATGTACACGATGATAAACGGAACGCCTACCTGACGAGCCAAAAGTATGTGCTCACGAGTCTGAGGCATAGGTCCGTCGGCCGCAGACACCACCAAAATCGCACCGTCCATCTGCGCTGCACCCGTGATCATGTTCTTCACATAGTCGGCGTGACCAGGGCAATCAACGTGAGCATAGTGACGGGCATCCGTCTCATACTCTACGTGAGCCGTCGCGATCGTAATACCGCGCTCACGCTCTTCAGGAGCATTGTCGATCGAATCAAACGAACGAATCTCCGTATGGTGCTTCTGTGCCATCGCCATCGTGATGGCCGCCGTCAACGTCGTCTTACCATGATCGACGTGACCGATCGTACCCACATTCACATGCGGCTTTGTACGTTCGAACTTTTCCTTCGCCATAACCCGGGCCTCTCCTCTCTATATCGCTACGTTCTTAAACATCTTGCCTGACACCTCGGCGGGCACCGGAGCGTACCGGGAAAACTGCATGGAAAACACAGCCCTGCCCTGCGAGATATTGCGCAACGTATTGGCGTATCCAAACATTTCAGACAGCGGTATGGTCACCGCGATAACCGTAACTCCCGGACGTGGTAACATGCCATTGATTTTGCCCCGCCGGGAATTGAGATCACCTACCACCGAGCCCATATAGGCCTCGGGCACAACAACTTCGACATCCATGATCGGTTCCAGTAATATCGGTCTGGCCCGGCGAACTCCGTTCTGAAAGGCCATGGAACCGGCAACCTCAAAGGCCATCGTGTTGGAATCGATCTCATGGAAACTGCCGTCAACAAGCTCACAATGAACTCCGACAACCTGGTATCCGGCCAGGGGACCGTTAGCCATGGCCTGCCGAACTCCCTTATCCACCGACGGCACAAATTCGCGGGGGACGGCCCCGCCGATAATTTTGTTTTCAAACAGATAGTCGGTGCCGTCGGTAGTCGGACTGAGCCGCACCTTCACATGTCCGTAATGGCCGCGACCGCCGGACTGGCGCACGAATCTCCCCTCGGCCTCCACCTCTTCCGTGATAGCCTCTTTGTAGGCTACGGACGGGCGACCGATCGACGCGCCAACCCCGAACTCGCGAGTGAGGCGGTCAACCAGGATTTCCAGGTGCAACTCACCCATGCCGGCAATGACGGTCTGTCCCGTCTCTTCATCCTGCCGGACCACGAAGGTCGGGTCTTCCTCGGATAACTTCACGAGGGCGTCGGCCAGCTTGTCCTGATCGTCCTTGGTTTTCGGCTCGATCGACACCATCACCACTGGCTCAGGGAAGGACATGCTTTCCAGAATAATCGGGCGCTTGACGTCGCACAGCGTATCACCGGTAGTGGTTTTCCGGAACCCGATAGCGGCGACAATGTCACCGGCCTGGGCGACCTGAATGTCTTCGCGCTTGTTTGAGTGCATCCGCAACAGACGCCCGAGCCGTTCTTTCACGCCGGAATTAACATTCAACACATAGGATCCGGCCTTCATCTCTCCCGAATACAGGCGGAGGTAAGTCAAACGGCCGACATACGGGTCAGTGGTGACTTTGAAGGCCAGAGCCGCGGCGGGCTCATCAACGCTGGGAGCGCGAGTAATTTCTTTGTCCGGCTTGGCGGGGTCATAGCCCACGACGGGAGGCTTGTCGACGGGCGACGGGAGGAAGTCAACGATACAGTCCAGGAGCTTCTGCACGCCCTTGTTCTTGAACGACGAACCGCAGAGCACGGGCACCATTTTCGATTCGATGGTGGCCTGACGGACCGCCGCCATAACCCGTTCCGGATCCAGGGGCTGATCGTGCAGGAACTGCTCAAGCAAATGATCGTCCACATCGGCGACCGCTTCGAGCAGTCTCTCTCTATATTCATTGGCCGTTTCCAGCATATCGTCGGGCACCGGAAGGTCGTCAAAAATCGTTCCAGCCGAATCCTCATGATAGACGCGGAACTGCATAGTCAGCAGGTTGATGATGCCGCTGAACATTTCGCCCTCGCCGGCGGGAATGGCAACCGCCACGCAATTGCTGGCGAACCGCCGATTCATGGCGTTCAGGGTTTCCTTGAAATTTGCGCCGGTCCGGTCCATCTTATTGACATAGGCGATCCGCGGAACGCCGTATTTGTCGGCCTGCCGCCAGACCGTCTCAGATTGCGGCTCAACGCCGCCAACAGCGCAGAACAGCGCTACCGCACCGTCCAAAACGCGCAGGGACCGCTCAACTTCAACCGTGAAGTCCACATGCCCCGGAGTGTCGATGATATTAATGGTATGATCGCGCCAGAAGGCAGTCGTGGCAGCCGAGGTAATAGTGATACCCCGTTCCTTCTCCTGTTCCATCCAGTCCATCGTGGCCGCGCCGTCATCGACTTCGCCGATACGGTGGGTCCGACCGGTATAAAACAGGATCCGCTCGGTAGTCGTAGTCTTACCCGCATCAATATGAGCCATGATGCCGATATTCCTGACTTTATGTAGATCCGACTGAGCAGACATAAAAAAACCCTGACTGAACCTTAAATTACACCTGTGCTTTTCGGGAGAGAAGCGACTCGAGGTTTTCCATGTCAGCAGGGTCCGGGAAACCGTTATGTCTTTCTCTCAAATCAACCTTTGTAGGCGCTCAATACTCTTCCCCGTCGAAAAGTGTGACGAACTCAGGGGGTCTCGCGACCACCCGTAACCAGCCGCCAATACTACCAGCGGAAGTGCGCGAAGGCCTTGTTTGCCTCGGCCATCTTGTGCGTATCTTCCTTCTTCTTGACGGTCGCACCTTCGTTGTTGGCCGCCGCAAGGAATTCCCCCGCCAGACGATCCGCCATGGTTTTCTCACCCCGGTTCGAGGAGTAGAGAATCAACCAGCGAATAGCCAGCGCGGTCCTGCGATCCTGCCGAACCTCGACCGG
>JAHIVM010000131.1 GCA_018816665.1 Candidatus Zixiibacteriota bacterium | reverse complement strand
GCTCCAGCATGTTGAGGAAGTCAGTGTTGCCACCGACATTGAGCTGACTCGTGCGCTCCAGTTTCACGCCGCGCTCCAGGAAAAGGCGGGTGAGGACGCGGTGCGTGATGGTGGCGCCGACCTGTGATTTGATGTCATCACCGATGACCGGCAAACCCTTCTCCTTGAAACGATTCTGCCAGTACGGCTCGCGGGCGATGAACACCGGAATGCAGTTGACCAGGCCGCAGCCGGCATCCAGGATCTGTTCCACATACCATTTCGTGGCCTCTTCAGATCCCACCGGCAGGTAGTTGATCACGACATCGGTTTTCGTGTCCTTGAGCAACTTGACAATATCAACCGTGTCGCCCGGCGCCTTCTCAATTATCTGGGACAGATAAAACCCGAGACCATCGTGGGTCATACCACGCATGACCTTCACACCGGCTTTGGGAACCTTGCAGAACTTGTACGTGTTGTTCGGCTTCGTGAAGATGGCTTCCGAAAGATCCTTGCCGACCTTGTTTTTGTCGATGTCGATGGCGGCGGAAAACTCAATATCGGAAATATGGTAACCGCCCAGGTTAACATGCATCAGTCCGGGGACCTGATCCTCATCCTTGGCCTTTTTGTAGAACTCAACGCCCTGTACCAGCGACGATGCGCAGTTACCGACGCCGATGATGGCAACTCTTACTTTACCCATGACTTTCTACTCCTCAGTTATCAGTCGAAAATGTTCGTCTCGTTTTGTCTGCCACACCGTACCCTGCTATCCTGAGAGAGAAAACACACTCGGGTCCGGCGGTCTGAATATATCGGGAGCCGAAGAACGGGTCAATAATGTTATTGCCTGTGAAGGCAAAATATATATTTATAGTATATAGAAGATGACCAAATAGTCATTATTGGATAGCGCGGAGCGATTTTCAGCCCCTCGCGCGGGAAGAATTTTCCGTTCCGGATGGAGACAGGCCATGCTCGATGAAAACGTAGTCGCGACCCTTGTGCGACGGAAGGTTGTCAGTGATACGTTCCGCCGTTTGACCCCGGACAAAAAGGAACAGATTTACCGCACCACTATCCGCCTGTTCGGCGAGTACGGATACGACGGTCTTGCGGTTGATCGTTTGTGTCGCGAGGCCGGTATCTCAAAGGGCTCGTTTTTTCAGTACTTCGAATCCAAAAGTCATCTACTGGAATTCGCCATTCTCATTTTTGACGACTATGTGGAGCGCTGGGTTGTTGATCTGCGACGCGGTGAGACGGCCGTTCTGGCCCGCAACCGACTGCTGTACCTGTACCAGTCACTCGTGCTCAATGCCAAGTTGCATCATGATGAAGAACGATTTCTGCTGTTTGTGATGCACGCCCTGGACCATGCCGGAGTGGTCGTGGAAGGCGTGGATCTGGAGCGACACTTTCGCGGATATGTCAGGGAAGTTGTCGAGCGCGGCGTGCAGACGGGGGAGATCCGCGCTGATGTCGAAGTTGACCTTACCACCTATCTCGTGGGTATAATCGTGGAAGCCCTGTTACGCCGCCAGTTTTCCGGACGACGTATGCCGCGACGGCAAACCGAAGAATACCTGATTTCATTTCTCTTTGACGGCATAAAGGCGTGAAGCTCCTCCCCCCGAAAGCTCCACGCCCCGACCGCTAGAGTATCCAGTGTTCAAAACCCAGTTGGACGGAGTAGTTGGTCCGGTGCGATGACGAGTCGGTCGGACGATCATATTCCGTATCCTGCCAGGCGTAGTTGAATCTCACAAACAATGTCGTTGGTACGGCAACCCGGTAGTCCAGACGGAACGTGCTACTGGCATTCCAGGTGTCTGAGGACGACAGACCGTCATCCGGTAGATATGACGAGCGATTCCGAATCGATCGCCCGCGGTCATAGTGTATACCCATTGTGGCCGAAGTTCGACTGTCATACTGGTATCGCGAACTCAAATCGGTAGAAAGCAAATAGGAATCGTCGGTGTCAGTCCTGACGTTGGCGGACGTCTGATTGTAAGCGTTGAGATAGTAATTGAAATGGCCGTGGGCATCTAACTGCCACCGGCGGTTAACAGGATAGTTGTAGTCAATGGCAACAGCCGTGAAAAAGCCCACGTTCTCCCGCACGGGATGTGAGTAGCTGTGGCTTTCGACCCTGGCGTCGCTGGCAGGAATGAGTACCGTCGAATCCGGTGCCAGCGTTTCCGACCAAGTGTAGTAGGTGGTCTTCCGTGTGTTCTGAGCGCTCTCTCTTGTACAGTCCGCCCCCACGCTGATCGTAATGCGTTTGCCGAAGTTTCGGCTGCTGTTCGGGAAGTAATCCCAGACATCCTGGATCAGCAGGGTTCCGTGCGGTCCCGGGGTCGGGATCACACCGCTACTATGAAGATACGCCAGGAGATCGTCAAGTGCTTCCTGACGATGCAGACGTGAATCGACTGCATGCTTATTGCGCCAGTAGAATACAAGTTCCGATAAGCCGGTCATCTCTTCGAACGTTGGTTCCCGCTGAAGCAATCCGGCCTTCCGGGCTTGCTCAACCAGATCCAGCGCGGTGGTGGCGTACCGTCCATCGTACATGCGACCAAAGCCCGCGCCCAGCTGTCCGGATACAGCATGTGTTTTGGAATCGTCATCATTCTGCACCAGGTCGTCATCAATGGTCCTGGTCATGTTGCCTGCGGAGTCTACCGACGTGCGATCCAGCAAGTCATGCCGTTCGTCGTCCAGGCTGGTTCGATAGCGCATGTCATACCGAAGCCGGGACGAGACAAACATGTCGCCGGCCAGGTAGTTGTCCATTTGTGCTTCCAGTCGAAGATCGGAGTACCAGGTTGTATAATCCCTGGATGATCGTCGATACTGGGAACTGGGAGACGGTTGATAGTCGCTTCGTTGACCGTTCAGAGTGTGATCGATCACTTGGGAGGCGAGTCGCGATGAAAGGAGCAGGTTGCGGTCTTTTGTGCGAGACTCATAAGTCGTGTTCCCGGTCACATCGGCCCTCAGCCAGCGTTCATTGTGATCGACCATGTCTCGCCCGGCGGACGGATCCTGAGGACGGTATTCCTGTTGGTTCCCGGTGAGGTAGGCGTTTCCAGTGACACGCAATTCCAGGTCCCGGAAGTAGTCCGGGATGTAGCTGTCTACCCGGAACGCGGTGGTGTCCCTGGTTTGAGTATGTGCCGTCGGCGCAACGACCACCAGACACACTGCAGCAATCGCTAACAATCTTAGCATACTTCTCCCCCCGGCGTTGCCGCCATGACAAGAGTTAGATTTTGATGACATTCAGGACAGTGTAGTGAATTTCCGGTTGCTGATCATCGGTTATACACACGATGATTCATATTCTTCCCTGTTTTTTCCGAAAATGTACCATATTGTTCAAAATGCAAAGCGGTCGGAGCAGATGATTTCGTCGAGCGGCTTGCGCTTGCCCGGAGCGGTCTCCGCCTCCCGCTGCCAGCCGTCGAGAATCTCCGGATCACCCTGATACCCCAGCGAGATCACACACATTACATGGTATGCCGGGGGAATATCGAGCGCCTCATGGATTTTCAG
>JAHIVM010000016.1 GCA_018816665.1 Candidatus Zixiibacteriota bacterium | reverse complement strand
GACTCTCTCAACAGGCCCTGAAGACGCGGGGTACCCTGACAACCTACAACAGTGTCCCCACACTCCCCATCGACTCAATCACCGCATCCGGGGTCACCGATGATCACGCTGCGATCTCCGCGCGGTACTTTCCCGTCTTCACCAGCACCCCCAACATCCCGGCCCGCTGGGCGCCGCCGACATCGGACTCAATGTCATCGCCGATCATGGCAACCTGTGATCGCTCCAGTCCCATTGAGTCCACCGCCAGGCCAAAAAACTCCGCCAAGGGCTTCCCGACGACTCGTGCCTCTACTCCGGTGACATATTCGATCCCGGCCACAAACGCGCCGATGTCCACCCGCAGACCGTTCTCAGTCTGCCAGTACCGTCCCTTGTGCAGCGCAATCAACTCAGAACCGTTCATCACCATCCGGCACAAACGGTTCATCAGTCTGTAATCCCACACTTTGCCAATATCCCCAACCACGATCACATCCGGCTTCTCGTCATCCGTGCGAAACTCCGAGAAATCAGAGAGCGGATCTTCGGTCAACAGGAACAAACAGGTCGGGTCGCCCTTACTTCGCAACAAAGACTGTGCCACCTGGATGACGCCAAATATCTCGTGAGACTCCGCTGGGACACCCAGCCGGTTCAACTTGAGACGGAGTGATTCCAGCGATTTGGTGGTAGTATTGGTGGTGAAACGAAACGGGATGGCTCGCTCCCACAGATACTCGATGGCAGAAACAGCGCCGGCGACCGGATGGTCGCCGACATACATAACTCCGTCGAGGTCAATCAACAGACCCCGTATATCCTTCTCAGGTAGCTGAGCCATTGGCACTGTGCCCGGCGTTCGATCTACGAGGTCAGTTTCTCCAGCAAATCCTGATCGATATCAAAGTTCGAGTACACCTTCTGGACATCGTCGTTTTCTTCCAGCAGGTCGTACATCTTCAACATCGAGCTGGCCTCGTTTTCCTTCTCAATCTTGGTGGTGTTTTGCGGCACCATGGTCACCTCGGCCGATTCGATCGCGATCTCTTTGGCCTCGAGCGCCATGCGGACATCGTCAACAACCTCGGGGTCCATCGTAATTTCAAACGATCCCGAATCGCTGGTCATGTCCTCGGCCCCGGCCTCCAGGGCAACTTCCAGAAGCGTGTCTTCATCGGCGGCTTCCGTGTCGACCGTGATGACACCCTTTTTGTCAAACATCCAGGCCACACAGCCGGACGCACCCAGGTTGCCGCCGTACTTGGAGAGGATGTGACGGATATCAGCCACCGTGCGGTTTTTGTTGTCGGTCAGCACCTCAAGATACAGGGCCGCGCCGCCGGGGCCGTAGCCCTCGTAGGTGATGGATTCATACACCACGCCCGGCAACTGGCCGGTACCTTTCAGGATGGCGCGCTTGATATTGTCGGCGGGCATATTGGCTGCTTTGGCGGCCGCCACGGCCGTGCGCAAACGCGGGTTGCCATCGGGATCACCGCCGCCGTCGCGGGCAGCGATTGTCAATTCCTTGATCAAACGGGTGAAAATCTTGCCACGCTCGGCATCGGCTTTCCCCTTTTTCCGCTTGATAGTGGCCCATTTTGAATGACCGGACATGAACCATCCTCCGTTATATCAAGAACGTAAACTTTCAGGTAATGCAGGTAATCTGACCTGACCCCCTAATGTACTGAAGCACAAGATTCTTCGCAAGTGCGTAAGTAATCGAAAAGTCTCTCGCACTTGATTCTTGCGCCACGGTCCCGGCGCTATAAATTGTGTTTCATGGCATCAGTGTTTACCAGAATCATTAACCGGGAGATCCCGGCCAGGATATTTCACGAAACCGAGGACATGATCGTTTTCGCGGACCACCGCCCCCAGGCCCCGGTTCATCTTCTGATCGTGGCCAAACAGGAGCATCCAAATTTCCAGCAGACGCCGGCCGGGGTGATGTCCCGGATGTGTGAGACGGCCAAAGAAGTCGCCGAAAAACTGGGAATCCCGGGGCACTATCAACTGCGGATCAACAACGGGCTGGGTCAGGAAGTCGACCACATTCATATCCATTTCCTGTCCAATCGGGGCCAGGATCGCCTGAGATTCCTCTAATCCCCTTATTTTGGGTCTTAATTTGCCCGAAATCGGGGTCCCCGGGGGCAGTCAATCGGGTGTAATTGCATTAGCTGTTGACATTTAGCAAGTTTTTGCGGAACTTGCCGATAGGTAGGTACTGTTCAGCACGAACGGATATCGAATGAACTTTTTGTCTCCGCTAAGGGAGGTGTGTTACTTGACCGGAGTTAGAGTAAGAGACGATGAGTCCTTTGAGAAGGCTCTTCGACGTTTCAATAAATTCTGCGAGAAGTCGGGTATTCTTTCCGACTACAAAAAACACCAGCATTTCGAGAAACCCTCAGAAACCAAAAAACGCAAGTTGGCCGCGGCTCGCCGCAAAGCCCGACGTTCCCGGCTTCTGGAGGAGCTGAAGGGCTGATGTCCCTCATCAAGACTATTGATCAAGATGTGATCGGGGCCCTTAAGGCCGGTGAGAAAGAGAAACTCACCGTACTTAGGGGCCTCAAGTCTGATCTCAAGTACCGGCAAATCAAGGAAGGCGCTGAGCTTACCGACGAACAGGTGCTTGAGGTTCTCACCAGTGCGGCCAAAAAGCGCCGCGAGTCTATCGAGCAATTCCGCAACGGCGGCCGCGAAGACCTGGTAGCCAAGGAGTCGCGGGAGCTGGCCGTTATCGAGGCCTACCTCCCTAAACAGCTATCAGAAGAAGAGTTGCGCGCAATCGTGCAACAGGCGGTCGCGGAGTCCGGAGCCGCATCACCCAAAGACATGGGCCTCGTTATGAAGGTCCTTATGCCCCGGGTGAAGGGTCTGGCCGACGGCAAGCTGGTCAGTCGGCTGGTGACGGAATTGCTTGCGAAGTGATTTAAGAAACTTCTATCTTCCAGTAGAATCGGGTATAAGGTCACAGGGAGTAGTGTATGAACTGGATTGACGGTGTACTTCTTGTCTTGCTGCTGGTGTCGGTGATCATAGGATCCAAGAAGGGTCTTATTCGTGAGCTGATGGCTTTTGTCGTCTTTTTTGTCGCGATAATCGTCTCGGTGAACTACATCGACAACTTCGCCGTGTGGGTCTACGACAAGGTCGGCGGCTCTCCCCTGGTAGCCGCGTTTTTGTCCTTTGCGATCCTCCTGGCGGCAACATACGCCGGATTCAAAATCCTGGGCTTGCTTTTCTACAAAGTGGCGGCGATCAAAACCTCCGGCCGGCGGGACCAGATGGGCGGCGCCCTGATCGGGTTCCTGCGCGGATGGGCGGCGATCGGCTTCCTGACGTTCCTGATGTTTCTCCTGCCGATGCCGGAACGCTTTTATGTCGATTTTGAGGCCTCGTTGTTTGGCCCGACCGTCGCCAAGACGGTTCCACTGATGTACGAGGGAACCAATGCCGTACATCCGCAAAAAACGAGTTTTGTGGGCCAGATCGAGAACGCGATTATCGTGGCCCCCATGAAAACCAGCGAGGGCAACGATATGTTGACCGAGGACCGGGCCGAGATTTACCGCGTGATGCACCAGATAGACCGGTTCTTCAACACGGGCCTGGACAACAGCCAAATTTGATTTCCATTTGCGAGCAGTTGGCATATATTAAACCGGCCTGCGGGCCGGTTTTTTTTGACTAATAGTGGCTACCATGATCGATCAGCATACCTTAGACACACTTGAGTTTCCGAAAGTAATCGCCCACATTTCGGGAAAGTGCCTCACTCCCTACGGCAAAACGGCGGTAGCGGCGTTTTCCCCCATGAGCGACAAACCGGCTATCGAGTCACGCCTGAACGACATAGCCGAAATGCAGGATATCCTCAAGTTTGGCACCGCCTTTCCCCTTTACCGACTCGAGGACTGCCTTGACATTCTCGATGCCGCCCGGGTCGACGGCGTGTTCCTGCCCCCTGACGAAATCCGCCGGGTTCTTGAACTGGTGGAGGTGTCAATCGGCCTGTACCAGTACGACCGGGAAAGCCGGGACAATTTCCCACATCTCACCGAATACTTGATCCAGATCCGTGCCTTCCCGGAACTTGCCGCGGCTATCAATCAGGCTATAGACGAGACCGGCGAAATCAAAGATTCCGCGTCACAGGCTCTGCGACGCATCCGGCGTGAACTGGCTGAATCCAAACGTCGAATACTATCCAGGCTTGAGAATATACTATCTGCCAAGCAAAAGACGGCCGGGTGGCAGGACGATGTTATCACGCAGCGCAACGACCGCTATGTCATACCTATCGTTGCCAGTCAGTACCGCAGCGACCAGGGCATCCTGCACGACCGCAGCCAGTCCGGGGCGACGTTCTATATTGAACCCCAGGAGACGGTCGAACTAAACAACCGCGTCAACCTGCTTATGCAGGAGGAACGCAACGAAATCGTGCGCATCCTTCGGGCTCTAACCGCCGAGATTTCGGCGCGGGTCGAAGGTCTGATCAATAACACCCGACTGATCGGCCATCTGGATGCTGTCTACGGTTCGGCCAAAGCCGGCAATGAACTGGAGTGCCACCGCCCGGTCATCTGCGATAAACCACTCATTGATTTGATCGACTCGCGGCACCCGCTGTTGATACTGCAGACCCGATCGGTCAAAAATGTCGTGCCGCTGACGCTTCGACTCGATGACGACCGTCGGGCACTCATCATGACCGGACCCAATACCGGCGGCAAAACAATCGCCCTCAAGACGGTCGGACTGTCTGTTCTGATGGCTTTGTCGGGTCTGCCGATACCGGCCGATGCCAAGTCATCGGTGGGACTGTTTGATAAGGTGTTTGCCGACATCGGCGATGAGCAGTCAATCGAACTGTCGCTCTCGACCTTTTCCTCGCATATCAGGAACATCATTCGGGCCACCGACAAGGTCTCCCCGCGCACGCTGGTATTACTGGATGAAATCGGCGCCGGCACCGACCCCAAAGAGGGCGCGGCGCTGGCCGAAGCAATTGTCACGTACCTGGTCGACCGCGGAGCCATCCTGGTGACCTCCACGCACTACTCACAGCTCAAAACCCTGGCGCTCGACCGTCCCCAGGTAGAAAACGCGTCGCTGGAGTTTGACCGGGAAACCCTGGCCCCGACCTATCGCTTGAAGCTGGGTATCCCGGGGTCGTCGTATGCCATTGAAATCGCCGGACGGCTCGGTATGCCCAAGGAGATCTGCAAGCAGTCGACAGAACTGCTGGGTGAGGGTGAACGGTCGCTGGCCGATTTGATTGCCAGCCTCGAGGCGGAGTTGTCGCAGGTTCGCACGGACAAAATGGAACTGACTGACCGCCTGGCCAAAGCACGCGAGCTTGAAGAACGCTACCGGCAGGAGACCGAAAAGTTCAAAGAGGAAATCGACAGGGCTCGTGCCGAGGCACTGGAAGAAACGACTGCGCTCCTCAATGAATCGCGTCGAGAAACCGAGCGGCTGGTGGCCGAGATTCGCAAGTCACAGGCCGACAAAGACAGTGTCAAGGAAATCCACCACTTCCTGCAGAAGCAGACGCAACAGGCCGATGGCATCCGCCGGCGCCAGGCGCCCAAAAAAAACCGGGCGGCGGATCCGGATTCCTTCGGGGTGGGCGACACGGTCCGAATTATCTCGCTCAACCAGGAAGGCATTCTCGAAGAGCTGTCAGGCAAATCCAAAGCGCGCGTGCGCGTGGGCAGCATGAACACCTGGGTGGAACTTCGCAATCTTGAGAAACTCAAATCCGCAGCGGCTCCCCGACAGGTTTCATCCGGGGTTGGCAGTATGCCATCGGTCGGTGAGATGAGCCCGGAGTTGCACTTGCGGGGGATGACGGTCGATGAAGCACGCGATGCGGTGGACCGCTTCCTTGACCAGGCCGTGGTGGCCGGGTTGCACCAGGCGTATGTCATCCACGGCAAGGGCACCGGGGCATTGCGGCGCAGTCTCTCCGAGTATCTCAAATCACACCCCGAGGTTGCCTCCATCAGACTGGGTAACTGGAACGAAGGCGGCGCCGGTGTGACGGTTGTCAAACTGAAGAAATGATTGATCAGGAAACCATAGAGCAGGTCCGCCAGGCGACTGACATTGTGCAGATCGTCAACCAGTATGCCCCGCTCAAAAAGCGCGGTCGCTACCACTGGGCATGCTGCCCGTTCCACGAGGAAAAAACGCCCTCCTTCAAAGTATCCCAGGACAATCAGTTGTTTTATTGCTTTGGCTGCGGCAAAGGCGGCAATGTGTTTTCGTTTCTCATGGAACATGAGGCCATGTCGTTTGCCGATGCCGTTCGGTTCCTGGCCACCCGCGCCAACATATCGATCAAGGAAGACGCGGGCGGTGACTACAAACGCGAACTCATGGAACGACTGAATTACGCCCATGCCGTTGCGGTCGAGTACTACCATGATGTCCTGTTGGGTCCGCGCTATAAGTCCGTTCTGGAAAACTACGTAAAAAAGCGCCGCGGACTCGAGACCAAAACGATTAATCAATTCAAGCTCGGTCTGGCCGGTGAAGGCTGGGACGAGTTTGTTCGCTTTGCGGAAACCAAGGATTTGAAACCCGAGGAACTGGTCAAGGCCGGCCTGGCCGGGATATCCGAAAAGACCGGCAATGCCTATGACCGTTTCCGTCAGCGGCTGATGATCCCCATCTTCAATCTCAGCCAGAAACCAATTGCTTTCGGCGGCCGTACGCTGACCAAAGGCGAACCTGCCAAGTACGTAAATTCCCCCGAAACGCCGCTGTATCACAAAAGTAATGTTTTGTACGGACTGAACTTCACCCGCGACTTCATTCGCAAAGCCAACTCCGTGATTGTGGTGGAAGGCTATTTTGATGTCCTGTCGCTGTGGCAGGTTGATGTTCGCAACGTGGTAGCCTCGTCCGGGACCGCGTTCACCTCCCAACAGGCACACTTGCTGGCCCGTTTTGCCGACGAAGTGTATTTGTTCTTTGATGCCGACTCCGCCGGACAACAGGCGGCCCTGAGATCTATCGACGCTCTTTTTGATGCCGGTCTGGAAGTAAAGGTGATGCAGGCACCCGAGGGCGAAGACCCCGATTCGATTGCCCAGAAGTTCGGACGGGACAAGATAGAAGAGCTTCAGTATGACGCTCTCCCCTATATCCAGTACCGTGTCCGCAATATCGACCTGAAGAAGTCGGGCATCATTGCCCGAGAGAAGCTGATCAAGGAGTTGGCGGAACTGTCACAGAAAGTCGACGATGTTACTCGGCGCTCCCTCTTTGTGCAGGAGGCAGCCCAGGTGCTCGGAGTTGACCAGTCATTGTTCACAAACGCTGCCGAGGCCGGTCGGACATCAGCGGTCGCTCGTCCCCCTGCCCCGCCCGTCAGCAACAAGCTGGAAACCGATTTCCTGTCGCTACTGTTCCACAATCCGGGTTCAATCGATGAGATTCTTGAGGCGGTCGCGCCCGATGATTTCGATTCCAAGCAGCTTTCTCGATTGTACTCGGCCATGATCACCCAGTACAAGATGGACGGTGCCCTGAGTGCAAGCCGGCTGGTTGAACATTTTCAGGACGAGGAGCTGATTTCCGTACTTGGCCGGGTGGCCTCGACCGACTGGGAACCCGATACTATCACTTCAGAGGCACGGGCACGGACTAAACGGTTTCGCGAACGCAAACTAAAGCGTATCCATACGCAACTGAAGAAAGAACTGCTGCAGGCGGAGTCCGATGGTGATCAGGACAAAGCGGATCGCATCCTGCAGGAATTGAAACGGCACGGGTTGTAATGCTGACGCATATCAAAATACAAAATCTGGCGCTGGTCGATGACCTCGAACTCGACTTCGCCAAAGGCATGTCCGTTTTGACCGGCGAGACCGGGGCAGGCAAATCTGTGATTGTGAGCGCTCTCGGACTGGCCCTCGGGGCGCGGGCGGAGAAGGAATATATCCGTCACGGCGCCACGAAAGCTGTTGTCGAGGCAACCTTCCGCACTGAGAGCATGCCCCGAGAATATCGGGAGGATTTTGCCGACTACTTCCCGGACGGACAGTTTACGGTAGAGCGAGCCGTCTTTCGCGAGGGTAACTCCAAGGTCAAAATCAACGGGGATGTGTCGATCGTCTCACGGTTGAAACAACTCACCGAACCGCTGGGCGAAATTCTCGGCCAACATGCCAACCAGATGTTGATGAACGAGGAGAACCACCTGCGCTTCCTGGATCACTTTGCATCGCTGGATGACCAGCGGGTGGAGATCACCGCGCTGTATGAGGATTGGGAACAGGCCCGCCGGGACCTGAAGCGAACGCTCTCCCGTCGCGAAGAACTCGCCCGCGAGCGCGAGCTGCTCCTGTTTCAGCAGCAGGAAATCGAAAAGGCGGATATACGGGTAGGTGAAGAAAACGAGTTGAATCAGGAACGTCGCATCCTGGACAGCTCCCGCGCACTCACCGAATCGGCCAGGCTGATAGGCGACATTCTTGACGGCGACGAGGGTTCCCTGCTTGATCGTCTGCGCCTGGTCCACAAAGAGATGGACAAAATGGCGGGCGTGGATGCCGGCCTGACTCCGCTGGCGGAACAGGTTACCGATATCGACTTCCAGCTCGAGGAGGTGCGACGTTCTATCGAGCAATACGGCGATTCGATCCCCGATGATCCCAACCGCCTTGAAGAGATTAACGAGCGGCTCGACGAAATCTACCAGCTGAAGCAGAAGTACGGCGGCTCCGAACAGAGTATTCTCGATACACTCGAATCAATTCACGCTAAGCTGCATGATCGTCCGGACACCGATGCCTTAATAGCCCGCCTGGAAACCGGGGAAGCAGGATGCCGGGAGAAGTACACCGGCGCCGCGCTGAAGCTCACCGAGGTCCGACGGAAGGCGGCGAAGTACCTCAAAAAGCTGGTTGTGAAAGAACTTGCCGAGCTTGCCATTGATAACGGCGGGTTTGAGTTCGCTTTTGAATACGAGGCACAGGCCGATGGCGTTCAACTCGATGGCCGACCGGTGAAGCCTTTTCCCCACGGCCTGGACAACGGTTGTTTTCTCTTTTCAGCCAATCCCGGCGAGCCGCTGAAGTCGCTGGTAAAAACAGCCTCGGGTGGCGAAATCTCCCGCGTTCTGCTGGCGTTGAAGGCAGCCGAGAAAAAAAGCAACAGCCTGAGACACTCGTTGCTCGTGTTTGACGAGGTCGACGCCGGTATTGGCGGACAGACTGCCGTGGAAGTAGGCAAAAAGCTCCGCAAGCTATCCGAAGATTGTCAGGTTGTTGTGGTAACACATCTGCACCAGATTGCCCGCCTGGCCGACCACCACTACAAAGCAGAGAAAACCGCCGAGCATGAAGGCCGGGCTGTGATTCGGGTCGCCCGGTTAAACAAAACACAAACCACCAGGGAGCTGGCTCGCATGGTTGCTCTTCCCGAAGAGTAACCGTTCGGGTGATCAACCCTGACATCACTTCTCAACCCGGGGTGTTGCCGGATGTTCAGACCATTCACATTCTTCCGCGTTCTGCCACTTGTCCTCGTGTCGTTTCTCGCAGGTACCGGAACAGCGCTCGCAGACGAAGATGCGGATTCCGTTACTAAGTATGACGATGGCCCTCATGTGTACTGGACGCCAGATGGCCAGGCTATTGTGTTCTACCTGTGCGATGGCGAATTCGTGCAGCAGCGCTACCCCGTTGCCCGCAACAGCAGCGACACGTTGACTTTTGCCGGCGCTTGCGAGGACTCGATCACTCGTTACGTCGTCCCGGCCAAGGCACCGTTAATCCCTCCCAGTACGTATGACAATGTGACGAGGGTTCTTGCCGTGAGCGACCTTCACGGAGAATACGATGCCTTCCGGAGCATACTGGCTACCGGCGGCGTTGTCGATAAGGAGGGGCACTGGAACTGGGGCAGCGGCCATCTGGTGATCAACGGTGACGTGTTCGATCGCGGTGAGTTTGTTACTGAGTGCCTCTGGCTCATCTATCGCCTGGAGCAGGAGGCGCAGATCGCCGGTGGTCGGGTCCACTACCTGCTGGGGAATCACGAACTCATGGTACTGCGCGGTGATAATCGCTACATCCACAAAAAATACCTGAAAGGCATCTGCAGGAAAACTCGCATTGACCATCAGGACCTGTACGGCCCGGACATGGAACTGGGACGCTGGCTGCGCACGAAACCGACGATGATTCGAATCAACGACATACTGTTTGTCCACGCCGGAGTCAGTCCGGAAGTTCTGGCAGAATACGATGACATGGGCGCAATCAACCGGCTGGTGCGAGCCGGGCTGGACGTTTCATCGCCCGAACTGACGTTCGGACATCCCTCGAACTTTCTGTATCGCAGTTCCGGTCCGCTCTGGTTCCGCGGCTTTTTCGGCGATGAGGACTATGAGCCGGCCGGTGACAACGATCTGACCAGCGTACTCAACACGTTTAACGCCACAGCGATGGTTGTCGGTCACACGGAATGGGACAGCATCCAAACCTGGTACGATGGTCGCATGATCTCTATCGATGTGCCGGTGAAGGAACTGGGTGGACTTCAGGCGTTGGAGTGGCGCGACGGGATGTTTTATCGCGTTCACGTTGACGGATCGAAAACAGTGATACCCCGGCCGTGAACTCAGACATCTGAAACTTCGGCGCTGCAGGCGGCTGAAAACAACCGCCCGCAGCCTGGTCACATTACTGTCCCACAATCTTCTGAATCATCGCCGAATCGTTCGGTAACAACTCCGATGCCACCAGTCGCGGCACCAACGTCCGCCAGTTCTCATCCTTCGCAAACACTTCTCTGAAGATCGGCAGAGAGCGTTCCACCTCGTCCACACCGGCCAGGGTGACAGCGTGCCAGAAGAGTATTTCCAGATTGCCCGGAGCCAGTTCCGAGGCTGCCTCGTACGCCGACGAGGCACCGTCGAAGTCTTCTTCCGCCAGCAGTTCATCCCCTTCGTTCATGAGATCATAGGCCCGCGTGATGTTCAGCAGGCGACGCAACTCCACCAGCGGCTCCGCCGAGTCATCGACTCGAATATCAATCAACTTCTCCCGCCAGATCTGACCGGTGGGCTGCCCGCGCACAACAATCATGGCCGCCGACTGCTTGCCCCGGATATCGCCGCCTTCGCCCTGCGCCGCCTCCAGGGCCGCCATCATGCGGTCAGCCAGGTCGCCATCGGTGGCCTCAAAGGCCTCCGCCATGGCATCCCAGACCGTGTTGTATTCCATGAGATTGGCCTGGACAGAGTAGTTGGCTCCGGTGCGATGTCCGGCCTCGGCTATGCACTTGTCGCCCGTGTGGGCGACCACGGAGCCATCGGCATCGATCATCGCCACCTGACGAACGCCACTGTTGGGATCGCTTTCGATCAATCCGGCCAGAGCCTGAGCTGCGGTCCGTCCGTTTTTCATCATCTCGATCCCCAGGGGGCCGTAGGCAAAGTCGACCAGTGACTGCGTGGCCACCACCCCCACCCCGGGTTCCGCCCAGATGACATCGGCTACCTTGAACCAGTGCGACTGAACCGCCGCCCCGAATTCCCCCGTCACGGAGTCGTAGCAGACAATCGAGTACGTGTTGACGGGATGTAACGGCAGGAGACCTGTCGCACCCGCCGAGCCGACGCACAACAGGCCGGTGAACAGGACAATTGTTGCAAACGTTTTCACGATACTTCCTCCCTGATTTGCCGGTGAAGTAGTGTTCCTGCAGGCAATTAGTGGCTTCCTGCCGGTTCATGCAACCGGAAATCCGGAGTATTGTACAAGAGTTGTTTCGGAACACTTGTCAGTTGCCATCGGTTGTGTTAATTTGGACAACTCAGTGTATGACTCGGTGTGTACTGTCTGGAAAAAGCCGGATTGAAAGGACATTGATTATGTTGAACGGACGCGGCCTGCTGGCCCTGACCCTAGCGCTCGCCGGCCTGCTGCTCGCAGGTGGAGCCAACGCCCAGGACAAAATTAAGATTGAGAAACTCGATGAACTCCCGCGCCATACCTATCAGGCTCAAAGCGCGGCACTGAACTATCTCCATGACACGGAACTGTTGCTGGGCCTGGCCGCGGAGCTAAAGACGGACCTGGAATCCGATCTGGCGAAGTACGACATAGCCGACAAGACCACCCTCAAGGAGTACTACAACGCCCTGGGCGTGATTGCCCTCCTGCAGGAGCGTTATGATGACTATCTCAAGTACAACGACCTCATCATTGACCTGGAGGACAAGGACGCGGCCAAAATGACCAGCGGTCTTCTCGGTCGTGCCTGGTGCAAAGCCAGGCAGTCCGAGGGCGACCTGGAGTCAAACCTGGCCGAGGAATACGCCCGTCAACTCACTGAGCTTCCGTACGAAACGGTGGGAGCCACGTTAAAGGCCAACAAGGGTCGGTACGAGATGATCAACGAAAACCTGATCAGCGGTATGATCGAATCTCGGACCCAGACCATTCTGGACAAAACCAACGGTGAGATGAGCAAAGATATCGCCATGGGACTGCTCTCCATGGGGTTCATGGTCCATACCTACCTGCCTGTCAAACAGGGTATCATCGATGTTCTCGCTGCGTACCTTGAGGCCAATGAAGTAGACAAAAAGGATATCTGGGCGGCCCGTGACGTGACACTTACAGACCAGGACAAGGGCAACGAAGTGATCGTTTGTGTCTGGGATTCCGGCTCCGATGTCGACGTGTTCAAAGATGTCCTGTGGACCAATCCGAAAGAGATCCCCGGCAACAACAAAGACGACGACAACAACGGCTGGGTCGACGATGTCCACGGTATAGCACTGACCCTGCATTCCGACAAAACAACCGAAATGCTGTTTCCGATTGAAGATGTCGAGAGCGAACGCCCGATGCTTCAGAAGCTAATGAAAGGGCTCTCGGATCTTCAGGCCAACATCGAGAGCGATGAATCCGCCGAACTGAAAACCATGATGGGTTCCCTCAAGCAGGAAGAGGCTCAGCCGTTCATCGAAAACATCTCCAAGTACGGCAACTACGCTCACGGCACCCATGTGGCCGGAATTGCCATGCGCGGCAATCCGTTCGCCCGCCTGTTGATTTCCCGTCTGACGTTTGGCTACACCATGATTCCGGAATGCCCGACTGTCGAGATGGCTCGAAAGGATTCTGCCGTTACCTGGGAAGTGGTCGACTACTACCGCAAGAACGGCGTGCGGGTGGTCAACATGAGCTGGGGCGGCGATCTGGCCGGTGTTGAGGCCGCGCTGGAAGCCAACAATGCCGGCGGCACGCCGGAAGAACGCAAGGCGCTCGCCCGTCAGATTTTTGAGATCAACAAAATGGGACTCTACAAGGCCATGGAATCCGCTCCGGAAATACTCTGGATTACGTCCGCAGGCAACGATGACAACAATGTCGAATTTGACGAGGTCATCCCGAGTTCGTTTGACTTTCCGAACATCATGACGGTGGGGGCGGTCGATCAGGCCGGCGACGAGACCTCGTTTACGAGTTTCGGCAAGACCGATGTCTACGCTAACGGCTTTGAGGTTCTCTCCTACGTTCCGGGCGGTGACAAACTCACTATGAGCGGCACCTCGCAGGCGTCGCCAAACGTGACCAATCTGGCCGCCAAAATTCTCGCCCTGCATCCGGAACTGACACCGGTACAGGTGAAGGATCTAATTGTCAAGGGTGCCGACGAAAAGAAGGCCGGCGACCGAACCGTTCGCCTGATGAATCCGAAAAACACGATGGCATTGCTGCAGCAGATGTAAGGCCGTCCTTGTCTTTCGACCAGACAAAGCCCCGGCATGATTTCCGTGCCGGGGCTCTTTCTGTTTATGCTCTGATGGGTCAGATTACTCGGCAGGTGCCGTGACCGTTTTCTTCCAGGTCAACCGATCCCCCACGTCAACACCAACCCGGTCGGCAAAGCCGGCAACCACTTCAAGGACATACAGCGCCGGGACATCGCTGGTGTAGTGAATCTCCTTGAGCGGGGTAGTGTTTCTCTGGATCGTGACCACATGCCCCGCCGCGTTTACATAGATCATGTCCAGCGCCAGATACGTGTTGCGCATCCAGAAGGAACGTGGCTCCTCAACCGGAAACACAAACAGCATCCCCTGGTTGTCCTTCATCGACCGACGGTACATCATGCCCACCTCGCGCGTGGCCTCGGTGTCCGCGATCTCAAGATCAATAGTGGCCAGCACCTGGCCGTCGGCATTCGTAAGAGTCGCTTCCCCCTGCTTGTGGAACTTCAGGTACTCAGGATCATCGTCCTTCATGTAGGAAGTGTAGATCGCTCCTCCGACCAGAACAACCAGGGCCGACACAAATGCGATCTGCAGAACCCCGTTTTTTTTCAATTTGTTGTAAAGCGATAGGCCCTGTTCGGCTTTTGCCTCGGCCCTCTGCTGTCGCTTATTCTGAGCCATATGGTGAGTTCCGTTTCTCGTATTCGTGTTTGTCGAGCGCCCGGCGGGCCGCTTTTTATGTTGCCTAACAACAAATAGAGCAATAGGTTATCGCCCGGCAAGCCTTTTTGGCGTCTTTTTGCGAATAACTGTGAATATTCATCGGATTGGCAGGTATGACCGGTAAGAAGGATCAAAACTCTATGGATACTGACGCGGCACTGGTCATGGATATTCGTGAAGGCAACAAAAAGGCGTTGCAGTCGCTTGTGGAAAAGCACAAGAAGGCCGCATACCGCATGGCCCTGGGGCTGGTAGGCAACAAAGACGATGCTTACGATATCTCCCAGGAGGCTTTCCTTCGTGTGTATCGCTCGGCAGGCACCTTTGACCAGAGCCAGCCGTTTCTTCCCTGGTTTTATACCATCATTGCCAATCTCAGCCGGACCTGGCTCAAGCGGCGCACCAAACGGGACCACAGGATGGTCGATGTTGACGACGTATCGTATCTCTTGGTGTCCGATGACAATCCGGAAGAGGCTGTGATGAAAAAGGAAATGGTCGCATCGCTGCGTCGGGCGCTCATGGAGTTGTCCTTTGAGGACCGGGAAATAATAACCTTACAGCACTTCCGGGGGATGTCTTACGATGAGATTGCCACCATGCTGGATATCCCGCGCGGAACAGTTATGTCACGCCTTTACTACGCGCGTAAACGGCTGGCTACGCTGATGAGGAGGAATGATGGATGACAGGCTTCGACAGCTTCTAGCTGGCTATGTCGATGGGGAACTGTCTGATGAGGAGCGCCGGGACTTTGAAAAAGAACTGGCGAATAACGGTGAGTTGCGCGCGGAAATGGAAGAATTCAAACGACTGAAAGAGGTAACCGGCACCATGACCTACGCCGATTTGCCCGATGAGGTCTGGGAGTCCTACTGGGCCTCGCTGTACCGCAAAACGGAACGCGGACTCGGCTGGATCTTCTTCTCCGTGGGGGCTATTTTGCTTGCGTGCTTTGGGCTCTGGGAAGGGTTTAAGGAGCTGTTCACAAACCCGGGCAATCCGCTCTGGCTCAAAATCGGTCTCTCCGGCATTGCGGCCGGCTCGGCGGTTTTGCTCGTGTCATTTGGACGGGAACGGATATTTGCCTATCGACGGGAACGTTACAGTAAGGTAATGAAATGATAATCACAACTACCGAGACCGTACCCGGCAAACGAGTAGTCAAAGTCCTCGGGCTGGTGCGCGGCAATACGATTCGCGCCCGGCACGTGGGACGGGATATCGCGGCCGCGTTCAGAAACCTGGTCGGCGGGGAGATAAGCGACTATACCAAGATGATAGCCGAGTCCCGGGAACAGTCCCTGGATCGCATGGTCGATGAGGCCAAAGAACTGGGCGCCAATGCCGTCATTATGGTGCGCTTTTCTACCTCCTCGATGATGCAGGGCGCCGCCGAGCTGCTGGCCTACGGCACCGCGGTTGTGATCGAAGACGCATAAGCAACCGGGTTGGTCCCCCCCGACCCGGCATCGTGTATATGGCCGGCTTGGTCCCCTCCCCGGGGTGAAAACCGGCCCGGAGCGAAAACTGTCTGTCACGCCGACCGGACAGATAGTATATTCAGACGCTGAAAACAGAAGACTACGACAACGACTTTGGGAGAGGTACGTCCGGTGATTACAACGACCAGTGATTTCATACACGGCAAGAAAGTGATGGAGACGCTCGGTATTGTGCGAGGGTCATCCATACGGGCGGTTCATCTCGGTCACGACATTGCGGCGAAGTTCCGCAATATGATCGGTGGCGAGATTACGGATTACACCAAGATGATGGCGGAATCGCGCGAGCAGGCAATGGACCGGATGGAGCAACAGGCGAAGGAACTGGGGGGCAACGCCGTGATCACGGTCCGCTTTTCTACGTCGTCCATGATGCAGGGCGCGGCGGAGTTTCTTGTGTACGGCACCGCCGTAATCGTTGAGGACGAATAGGCAACCGTCCCAACACCGCACTAGCACTAAGTCACCCTGAGCCTGTCGAAGGGCGACGGAACGTTCACTATCAATTCCTTGCTGTCATGTGCCTCACGTATCGGCCTATCCCAACCTACACGTGCCGTCGGGTGTCTCACCTGACGGCTTCTTGATCAACGAAACAACTCCCAATCCGGGTGGCCGCCTCAAACTTGTTTTGAGGCGGATTCTCCCCGATTTACTCGGCACCGCCCTCCCCTCTCTCTCTCGCCGCCAACGCCGTCCGGATCACATCAACATACCGCAGGGCAGGTCCCTGTTTCGGCTGTGCGAGGATATTGCCGACGAGAGATCAGGATCATGTGTAACCGTCAATACACTGCCAGGGGGACCTGCCGCAACCAATGTCTGACAAGAGGGGTCCCTCAAGTCTCTACTACGTCCGGTGGGTCAGATCCGAACGTCTGAACGGGGCAGACGAGGGTCTGCCGCCCACGAAGCTCGTGGTGACCTGTAGGCAACATTGATCCGGCTCAAAACCAGTTTGAGCCGGCCACCCGAATAAGTGACATCCCTCACACAAGAAAACCCGGGTTCGAAGACGGACCCGGGCTACAGAATGAGAAACCCGGCCAAACAAGTTGACCGGTCATAATGGTAAGAGGTACGCGACGGCACCTGAGTCTATCGGGGCAGACAGGGTGTGCGTACCACGAAGTCCTACTCCAGACTCCCCACTTCCTTCTCGACCTCGTGCAGAATCTCACACGACTTCACCAGCGCTTTCATGTTCGTGTGGTCTTCGTACAACGGACGGTCGATCTCCAGGAAGTCAACATGACGTCTCACCACTTCATGGGCTTTCGTCACACCCTTGCCAAAACCGTACTCCCGGAAGTCCAGCGCCTGGGCCGCAGCCATGATTTCAATCCCCAGGATACCGTAAGCATTGTCCAGAATCTGGAAGTTTTTGATCGCCGTGTTCATGCCCATCGACACAAAATCTTCCTGGTCCGCCGCCGCCGGGATCGACTGGATCGAGGCCGGAGCCGACAGAATGCGCTGCTCCACAATCTGCATATCCGCGGTGTACTGAGAAAGCATCATCCCGGAAAACATCCCGGCACCCTTGGTCAAAAACGGCGGCAACCCCACACTGAGGGCTGGATTGTTCAGACGATTCATGCGACGCTCCGACATCACCGACACCATCGTCACGCACGCCCCGGCCATATCCATCGGCACGGCCACCGGCGTCCCCTGAAAGTTGGCGCCGGAAAGCTGAAGGTCATCATCGGGGAAAAAGATCGGGTTGTCCCCCACACCGTTAAGTTCAATCTCAACCTGCGAACGGGCGTACGCAATAGCATCGTGCGCCGCACCGACCACCTGCGGGGTCGAGCGCATGGAATAGGCGTCCTGAACTTTGCACTGCACGCGCTGCTCGGCCAGGTCTCCCCCGGCCACCAGCCTGCGTATGGCGGCCGCTGAGCGCACTGCGCCCTTAAAGCCGCGTATCTCATGCAAACGGGTGTCGTAAGGCTTCATGTTGGCCTTAAGGGCCTCCAGAGACATCGCAGCGGCAATCTCAGCCTGTTTCAGCCAGTTGTTGGTATCGAACAGGAATATCGCGCTCATGGCGGTCAAAACGTTTGAGCCGTTGATCACCGCGAGACCGTCGCGCGCCTGCAGTCCCGGAATCGGAATCCCGGCGCGGTCCATCGCCTCTTTGCCCGGGAGCAACTCGCCTTTGTAGTACGCCTTGCCCTCACCCATCATCAGGAGCGCCACCTGGGACATGGGCGCCAGATCACCGCAGGCCCCCACCGAGCCCTTTTGACACACAAACGGCGTGACCCCTTTGTTGAGCATGTCAACCAGGGTCTGGGTGACCTCAGGGCGCACCCCCGAGTTGCCGTGGGCATGCACATTGATCCGTCCGGCCATGGCACCGCGGACATATTCGATCGGGGCCGGATCACCGATACCCGCCGAGTGATTGTAGATGAGGTACTTCTGGAAATCCTTCACCTGATCGTCGGTAAGGACAACTTCGGAGAATTCACCAATGCCGGTGTTGACGCCGTACATGATTTCGTGGGCGACAATCTTCTTCTCGAGCATGGCCCGGCACTTCTTGATCCTCGCAAGCGCATCGGCGGACAACGCCACAGGCTCATTGTCCCGGGCGATTTTTACGACTTTTTCAATGGTCAGGCCGGAGCCGCTAAGTTCTATAGCCATACTACCCTCGCTTTTGACGTCTAATGCTTGTACGTGGAAAGAGGAATCAACGCAGTATGAGGCACCGCGCTATTCGTCCTGGAGACCCGAGGCCTGCAGGGAGTTGTAGCGATAGGAGAACGATTTGACGGGCTTTGTCGTCGCCCGACGGCATCTGTCAATACTAACCGGAAGCAGTTTCATACCATTACCTCCAGGGGGAAGATACGAAGGAAATTGCGATTGTCAATCCGTTTGAAATTACCGATACTGGGGGCATGCGCTGGGAAAAGATGGATGATCACTACCTGCAGAGCTTCGATTTTGTCGCTTTTGATACCGAAACCACCGGCCTCTGGGCGCCGGCCAATCGGATTGTCGAACTCGGTGCGGTTAAATTCCGTCTGGGCAGCCAGACCTCCGAGCGATTCCAGGAGTTGGTCAATCCCGGCCGCAAGATCCCCCTGGAAACGGTCCGTATCCACAAAATCACCGACAGCATGGTGAAAGACGCCGACCCGATCAAGCCCGTTCTCGAGCGTTTCATTGAGTTTTGCGGCCCGGATGCCGTGTTGATTGCTCACAATGCGCCCTTCGACATTTCGTTTGTCGGCTGCGAGCTGGACCGCTCGGACCTGCCCCTGCCGGCCAATCCGGTCCTGGATACGGTTGATCTGTTCCGAAAGTACCGGCCCGGTCTGGATTCCTACTCGCTGCTGTCCCTGGCCCGCAAGTTCAAGCTCGGACGGTCCCAGAATCACCGTGCGGCCGATGACGCCGCGATGGTCTGGAAGCTGTTCTCAATGGTTGCCGAGGACTTCCCGTACATGGCCGATGAGAAAGAATTCAAACGTCGGTTTCAGTTGTATTCCATGAAGAACTGGAAGGGTGACATGCCCCCGTTGCCGTCGCGCTTCGCCGACTTCCTCAAGGCCATCAAAAAAGGCAAACGGATGGAGGTGGTGTACGCCTCCAACGGCCGTCCGCCCGAATCCCGGATAATCCAGCCACTTCGTCTTCACGCCCTGAAATCGGCTCATTATGTCGCGGCCTATTGCGAGGAAGTCAACGACGAACGCACGTTCCGGCTGGATCGCATGCGCAGCTTCCGGATCCTGTAGACTTTCCTGCAATTTCCACTTGCCGACCGGCGCCTCCGCGCCTATATTTATATCATCGACCCATTAAGACCACAATAAACCCCGTATGACCCCGCCCGGCGAAAGCTCGCCTCGCGAGGAGGATGTTTGTATGACGACTATTCGCACCCTGGTGCTCTCCGTATTGCTGGCATACACCGTTCCGTCGGCCGAGGCCGCGACGGCCATCACGGCTTCCCCCTTCCTGACCGGCCTGAGCAACCCAATCCTGCTCACTTACGCCCCCGGCGATTCAGCTCGAGTCTTCATTGTGGAGCAGGGCGGCCGTATCCGTATCGCGGAGGGCGACACCCTCCACACCAACCCGTTCCTGAATATCTCCTCGAAGCTGGTATCGGGCGGCGAACGCGGTCTGCTGGGCCTGGCTTTCCATCCCGACTACCAGTCGAACGGATACCTGTTTGTGTATTACACGGCCAGTTCGCCCCTGGGCCAAACCACGGTCGAGCGCTACACGGTCTCGGGCGATCCCGATGTCGCCGATGCCTCCTCCGGCGAGATCATCATCACGGTCCCACAGCCGGAGTCGAATCACAACGGCGGCATGATGGCCTTCAGCCCTGTCGATGGTTACCTGTATATCGGCCTTGGGGACGGCGGGGGTGCCGGCGACCCCGGTAACAACGCCCAGGATTCAACCTCGGCACTGGGCAAAATGCTGCGTCTCAATGTCGACAGCTCCCTGCCCTACGCAATACCTGCCTCAAATCCGCATGTGGGTACGCTCGACACCCTGCCGGAGATCTGGGCCCACGGTTTGCGCAACCCCTGGCGCTGGAGCTTCGACCGGGCCACCGGCGACCTGTGGATTGCGGATGTCGGACAGGGTAACTGGGAGGAGATCAATGTCCAGTACGCTTCGAGTTTGGGGGGCGAAAACTACGGCTGGCGTCTGAAAGAAGGTGACCACTGTTACAATCCGTCAAGCGGCTGCGAAACCGGGCAAACGCTGGTCGACCCCATCCATGAGTACAGTCACACTTCGGGCTGCAGCATTACCGGCGGTTATGTCTATCGAGGCTGCGGCATTCCCGATTTGCAGGGAACCTACTTCTTTGCGGATTACTGCTCGGGAACGGTATGGTCGTTGACCTACGACGGCAACTCGGTCGCGGGATTGACCGATCGAACGGGCGAACTCGGCGTGGGCTCATTTGGCATTACGAGTTTCGGCGAGGATGCTCGCGGCGAGTTGCACATTCTCTACAGCAACGGTACGATCCTGAAGATTGTCCCCGATGGTCTCCCCGATCAGTGCAACGCCGGACCCTGCTGTGAAGGTGGTCGTGGGAATATCTTCCTGGCCGGCAACTGCGACAACTCCGACACCACCGTCGATGTGGGCGATCTGACATCGCTGATCGACCACCTGTTTATCAACTTCCCGGCCCTGTGCTGCCCGGAGGAAGCGGACCTCGCTCCGCTCGGCGGACCCGACGGCGGAGTCGATGTGGGTGACCTGACAACGTTGATCGATCACCTGTTCATTACTTTCCCCGCCCTTCCCATCTGCAACTGAAGCAAAACAAAAAGCCGCCCGGGACAACCTCGGGCGGCACATGCTTTTTCTTCCTCGACGGCCGGGAGGGGTTATTGCCGAACGCGCTTGGACCAGGCTTCGCTGATGACCAGGTTGTCCAGCGAGCCCACAAGCAGCAACACAACGGCGGCGCACGCCACAAACAGGGCCGGGAAAGGATCGGCTATGAAAGCATCCGTAACCGACCTGAAGATAGTCCAATCCAGTTCGAGCCTGGGTACGTTGATGCTGGGCCAGGGGATGAGCGGAATCATGGTCGCCATCCAGGATTTGACAGCCACCGCTGTCGGAGCCACCGTCCCTACCGCAGAGGCCAGCGCACCCCGGATATCCAAAAGCAGAACCAGCCAGGTCAGGGTCAGCACAAAGGTGCTGATTGCGCTGACCAACGCGAGCCGTCGCCGGTTCCTCGATCGCGCCGCGGCAAACGGCGGCAACGACAGGGTCACCTTTTTTGCGAAATTGCGTGGCAGGGTCAGTTCCGGTTCGCGGGTGATATCGCTGAACAGCGTTTCATATAGATCTACCTGCTCGCGGCAGGCCTGACACATATTGAGGTGCTCGGTAATCTCCCAATCGACCGTCCGGGCCTCGCGGGATCGGTTCGACGAGTCACAATATTCCTGAATCTCGATGTCTGTCAAATGGGCTAGGCGCATAGCTCCTCCCGTCGGTACTTGGCCAGCATGCGCTCTCTGAGCATTTTGCGGGCCCGGAAGAGGTAGCTCTTTACGGTACCATCGGGCAAACTGAGAATACTGCCGATTTCAGCGTAAGTCATATCCTGAAGATGGTACAGACTGACAATCGTCCCGTACACCACCGGAAGGCCGTCAATCTCTTCGCAGAGACGGAGCGACGCCTGGCGTGATTGAGTCCACTCATGCGGACTGGCGTCATCGATAGGACAGTCATCAAGCGTTGCCCCCTCGGGGGAGCAGTCTTCGTATAGCGGAGTACGCTTTTTTTCCAGATAGTTCAGACAGGTATTGTAGGCGATTCGGGCGATCCAGGTAGACAGCTTGGCCTTGTACTGGAAGCTCCGCAGGTTCTGATACACCTTCAGAAATACATCCTGGCAGAGGTCTTCCCGTTCCGTTTCATCTTTGATCATCCGGTAGACAATCTGTCCGACCAGTCGCTGATGACCGGAAATCAATGCCGTGAAAGCATTTGGGTTGCCGTCGAGAATCGCGTTGATTTGTTGTCGTGTTTTTTCCATAACCTGCCAACCTATATAGAACTAGACTGATATCAGGGGGATAAAGTTGCGTTTTTTTCTCGCCTGCAACATTTCGGAGCGGTTCCGGTCTAATGCGACAGATCACTTGATGAAAGGAGTAGGACATGGAAGGCGCATTGATCACCGGGATTGTTTTCCTGTCAATCGTCGCGATAGTAAAAATGATCGGCGACAACAGGACCAAGCGCCAGCTCATAGAGAAGGGCGCGGTTGATGAGCAGGTTAAGCGAATGCTCCTGGGGCATTCCGAGTTGTCCACGCTGTCGAACCTCAAATGGGGTATGGTGTTGGTGGGTATCGGTCTGGCCGCCATTCTTTCTCGCTGGCTGCCGTACTACTGGTCGGATGAAGGGGCTCTGGGCCTGGTGTTTCTGTTTGCCGGCCTCGGCTTCCTGATCTACTACCCGATCGCCCAGAAGAGACTTCGCGAAATCGAACGTCGGCAGCAAAATACTGCCAGTGGCCAATAGGAACACACCCTGACAGCAGGAACGCCGTCAAGGTAAGCCGCGGGGCATCGCCCGAACCCCCGCGGTTTTCTTATGTTTGGTAGCGAAAGTGGCGGGAGGGTCAGCAGCCGGCCGGCGCGGCGGTTTTCCTGGTGAGATAGGCCCCCAGGCGTTTGTCATCCTCACAGATATGCCCGTCCCACCACTGTTTCAGGAATGACAGCAGTTGAAATGAACTGATGGGCGTTCCTTTTTTCAGTTTCCTCAACATGGCCACGATCTGATTCACCAGATCGACATGCATCTGGCGGTGACTCTCTAATCCGGGATATGACGATTCTTTCATGATGCGCTCTTCCTCCGCAAAATGGAAGCGCACATATTCAACGATTGCCGCCAAAAAGCGCCCGATATCCTCATTGCCCCGTCCGGCGCCGATTTCGTCGTGCAGCTCATTGATCAGTTCCAGCAGTCGACGATGCTGGGCGTCGATTTCCGGAACCTTGATGCTGTACAGATGGTCCGACCAGATCATGAACGACATACCTGTCTCCCAAAAGTTGTGTTGGTATCCAGTCGCCTGGTAGTATCAGTTCCCCGCCCCCTGCACATAGTATCGGCGAAACCAGACCAGAAGATCATTCCCCGCCTGATATTGTCGCGTATTTGTGCCAAAAAAGGGTCTCTTGACGCTCTGATTGTTCGGGAAATGCCATAAGGAAAGGGCCGGCTGGAGCTCAACCGGCCCTCTCACAGGCAGTGAAAGACTCACTTCAAGGTGGCTTGTTCACCGTCCGGCCAGATCCTCCTCGGCCACGGACACGGTGATGCCCCAATTACGGGCGTCGCGAGGCCGGGTTTCGTTCCAGTCATTAAATGAGTGAGAACCGTCGGTGACATACCAGAGTTCGTACTCGCCCGGCTCCAGGACTATCGATCCCGAATACTTGCGATTCTTCTGGGATCCGCCGGCGTGGTCGGTCTTCCGGTAGGTCATTTCCCAAACCGACCGTCCGGTCCGTGCATCCTCAATCCAGCCGTAGTCGTACATCTGGCCGTTTTTGCCTTCGCCGATAGCGTAGATATTGACCTTGGTACGTTTGTCCAGCGTAAAGCGCTCCCGGCGTTCCATATCGTCGCGCATCCGCACCAGCGAGGCCAGGGTGGTACCGCCGCCCGGGACCAGGTCATCCATGTCCACCTTGGCAAACGAGTCAGCATCAAAATCCTCACCCGGATATATCTGCATACCCCACGCGCGGGGATCAAACGGTTCCGATGCATTCCAGCTTCGATACGCATGGGAACCATCGGTGGTATACGTAGCTACATACTTCCCGGCGGCGAGATCGACAAAACCGTCAAACATCCAGTTTTTGTCCGCTCCCCCGGCGGGTTCTGTATTGCTCTTCGTCATTTCCCAGACAACATCGCCGTTGCTCGCATTGGTGATCATCCCATAATCGGCAAACTCGGTGCCGCTGGTACGTTCCCCCAGAGCATACACCCTCAGTTTCATGGGCTTTTTCAGTTCGAACGCCTGCTCGTGATAGTCGTTATTACGGGCCCGGCTGAAGTCGATGATCGGCTTCATGTCCTCGCGACCCTCAGTGAGGTGGAATCCGTTGGGGTCAAAATCGGCACCCGGGGCAACTGTAATCCCCCAGTTAAGCGGATCATACGGCGGGGCAACATTGAACCGATCCCATGAGTGGGAATCATCCGTGGCGAAGTACAGGACATAGTTCCCGGCCTCCAGACGCACCTCGTCATCGTACACTCGGTTTTTACGTCCGCCGCCGGCTCGTTCCGTATTCCAGCGATCCATCACCCAGACCTTTTCCCGCGTGTCCATATTGATGATCCAGCCGAAATCAACCGCCGTTTTGTATCCCCGGGGGTGCTCGATCACCGAGTAAATGCGGAGGTTCATGGCTTTATCGAGCGTGAACGCCTGTTCGATGAACTCGTCATCACCCATTTTTGTGTGGGCAATGAGCGCCTTCGGCAGAACACCGGTCGGGTCAAAAAAGCTGACATCGTCACGGGACAATTCGTTCGAACTCAGCGACATGAAACACTCATCAATATAGTCCCGCATGTCTTCGTCTTCGTAGTCACCGTCGTCAAACAGATCGCTGAGGAACTCAATAACGTCTTTGCCGCCGCCGATGGTGAAATTGGTGCCCCAGATATTGCCGGCGAACATGTAGAGTTCATAGCGGCCCTTGTCGAGCATAATATTCTGGTCAACCTGGCGCAGGAAGTGACTGTCCCGGAGTCGTTTGGTTTTGGATCCTTTCATCACCCACACCGGCTCGCGGGTATCACTGTTGAGTATCCACGCATAGACCACCAGTTTGTCGTTGGTCCGCATGCGCACGCCCACACCGTCTATATCAACCTGAGCCGCTTTCGGCAGCTCGAAGCCCACAACCTCGAGATCGCCCTCGGTGAGCTTGTCAATACGGGCAAACTCGGCGGCCATTGCGGGTGTTGCCACAAGGACCGCGAGCAAAAGCAACCCGGCAAAAAGTAATGCAGTTTGTTTCATCGGTACATCCCTCGACTTATTCCGACACCACCTGATTTTTCTGATATACCCTGAGTACGTTTCACTAAGGAAATAGTTTCGTCCCTTGACGCCAGTAAACGTATGGTCAGAAATCGCACGCGGCAAAAAGAAAAACCCCCGCAAATGCGGGGGTCTTCAGGCTTTATGGAGCCAGGGAGGATCGAACTCCCGACCTCTTGACTGCCAGTCAAGCGCTCTCCCAGCTGAGCTATGGCCCCGATCAGAGTTCGCTAGTATAAAGTCCTTATCGACGACTGTCAACCCCAATTGAGGCCCGGAAACCGGATTTTTGCGCACCCGAAGGCCTCCCGGCCGGACACCCGCTCCCCTCCCGGGGACCGCCCCGGCGTCAGGCCTCAGCCGCCTCTTTTGTGCGGTTTTCCCGCATCAGACAGAACAGCAGTCCGATGCCGGCGTAGGCCATACTGACAAAGATGACGGATCGGTAACTGCTAGTGAAGATCAGGTTTTCATCACCCAACCCCGCGTACCGTTGTTGAAAAAACGCGAACAGCGTGGTTGCCAGAGCAATTCCGACCGACATCCCAATATTCCTGTTCGTGGCCAGTATGCCCGATGCCACCGCCCGCTGTTTGGCGCTCACGGACCCCATGAAGGCCGAGGAATTGGGGGTGCTGAATAACCCCACGCCCACGCCCACAACTATCAACGAGTATACCACATGAGAAAGGTCAGACTGCGGCGTTACCTGCGACAACATCCAGAGCCCGGCAGCCAGCACAATCATGCCCGCACTGGTAAGGGCCCGAAAGCCGATCTTGTCTGAGAGCCGTCCGGCAGTCGGAGCAAGAATCAGCATCAGGACCGGCAGGATAAGTAGAAACAACCCGACTCTGCTGGGTGGCAACCCTTTCACTTGTTCCAGGTAAAAGGGGATCAGAATCAACACGCCGGACAGCGACACAAAATGTGCCAGTTGCGCCACTGTGGCCGAAGTGAACTGGCGGTTGCGAAATATCGCCAGTCCGATAAGGGCGCTTTCGGGCCTTCCCTCCTGCCGGAGAAACAGGCCCCCGAAGGCCAGCGACACCAGCGCCAATCCCCAGATGCGAGGGTCGCTCAACGGGTAGTTGTCTATCAGCGACAGGGCAAACACTCCGGTAACCAGGGCCAGAGAAATACTAACGGCGGCCGCCAGTGGAATGCGACGATGCGCCTTCGGAGGCTGCAGCAGACGGAAGTACCGGTGCGCCATGTACAGCCCGAACAAGCCGATAGGCACATTTACGAGGAAAATGCCGTGCCAGGACCAGATGCCGAGAATGTATCCCCCCAGCGGCGGTCCCACCATGAAGCCGGCCGAGACCATCATGACCATCATACCCAGGCCCTTCCCCCGTTCCCTTTCCGGAAACACGGTGGTCACCATACCTGGGCCGACGGCAGAAAACATGGCCGATCCGACCGCCTGGAGTACCCGGGCCCCTATCAGCATGTAAATGGTGTCGCTGAAGGCACAGAGAATCGACCCGGCCAGAAAAAACACGTAGCCGAATTTGTAGGCAAATCCATAGCCCCGGTTCTCAATCCAGGCTCCGAACGGCAACATCAGGGATATCAATGTCAGCGCATAAGCGAGGACAACCCAGGCCACCATGTCAATGGTTGCCCCAAAATCCCGGGCGATTGAGGGCAGTGCGACATTGAGGATGGAGCCGTCGAGAGTGGCCATAAACGTGCCAATTGCCCCGACCGTAAAAAACCTGTATTTGCGGGCCTGGATCTGCTCGAGAGACATGTTTAATCAACACCTCTAAGTCGTTGAACAAAAAAAGATTGACAAGAATCAGCGGTAACCATACTGTTTCCTCAATGATCCGTCAACCGCTTTTTCTTATTTTGCACAGAACTATGGATACTACGTCTATCTATTGTGATGCAAGTGTGTTCGGGCTATGACTGAGACCATTCCCGAACTGGTGAAGCGATTCACCGAGGGTGACTCCGATGCCTTTGCCGAACTGGTAAGCAGGTATCAGAAGAAGATATACCATCTGGCTTACCAGATACTGGGCAATCATCTGGATGCCGATGAGGTAGTACAGGAGTCATTTGTAAGGGTTTATCGGAAGCGAAAGGACCTGGCCAGGGTAACGAATTTCACGTCGTTTGTGATCCGAATAGCCACCAACTATTCGATCGACCTGGTACGCAAGCGCAGAGGCCATAATCAAGTATCCAGTGACCCGACCCTGATGCCGGGTGACGTCCAGGTGGAGTTGTCGAAAAACGTGTCAACTCCCCGCGAGGACTTTGAAAACAAAAGACTGATGGAGGAGATTCGACGGGCTCTGGACACCCTCCCGCCGAGGCAGAAGATCACCGCTCTGCTTCACGATGTGGAGGGGTACTCAAAACCGGAAATAGCCGAGATTCTTGAGTGTCCCGAGGCAACCGTCAGATCCAATCTTCACATAGCCAGGACCAAGCTAAAGAAGATCCTGAAGAAGCGACTCAGCTGAAGGAGTAAAAATGACATGCCGCACCTTTCAGTCGTTGCTGGAAAGCTTTGCCGACAATGAGCTCGACCCCTCGCAGGTGGCGCAAGCCCGCGAGCATCTGAAGTCGTGCGACATCTGCCGCGAGGAGTACACAAGCACTCTCGCGCTGAAACAACTGCTT
This sequence comes from Candidatus Zixiibacteriota bacterium, assembly GCA_018816665.1. Lineage (GTDB taxonomy): Bacteria > Zixibacteria > MSB-5A5 > GN15 > FEB-12 > JAHIVM01. Next base: position 4,563 of record JAHIVM010000016.1, on the reverse strand, counting down.
TCCACGCCGACTGTTCCCGATCCCGATCCCGGTTACTGGGATGAGGTCACCGATCTCATCCTGGCGCGGTCTGTCCGGTCGACCTCGGAATACTTCCGGGAGCCCGGCCCGGCCGCTCGCCCCGGTCTGTTCGACAGTTCCCTGACCAGGGCCACTCTCTCGGTTGCCGCGTCGCTGGCTATCCTGTTCATGGCTCTGTTTCTGGGCGAGACCCACGAATCGCAGGCCGACCGGATTGCCATGACCGAGCAGGCCATGATCGAGACATCATCGATGGTGGCGCTCATCAATTCCGATTCCGAGGAAACCATGTGGACCCCCGAGGATCAGCAGCGCCTGACCGGCTGCCTGACCATCATGGGCCCGCCCGGAATGATGGGCCGGCTGACCGACCTGTCCGACTTGACCGGCGTTGAATGAATCGACGTCGCCTAGACCAGGGATTAGAGGATCAAAGTGAAAAAGACGCTGACGCCAGTCGCGATCTTGTTGCTCGTTGCCGCCCTGCTTGGTGCAGGTTGTGACGTTGCCGACAAGAGAGTTGAAATCCGGTTCAAGTTCAAACCGGGGATGAACCTGCATTATACCGAGTTGTCCCGGGGCTCGTACAAAGTCTTTTACGGAGACAGTCTCGCGCAGGATATGTCCAACGAAATCACCAAGGATTTGCTGTGGGCGGTTGACAGTCTGCGTGATGACAGCGCGGCAAGAATCACCGAGTCAATGACCTATCGGGTGCAGTCGGTGAGCAACCTCGATACCGCGATCACCGATTCCACCCGGGAGCGCAAAGAACTCATCCTGTACATCATGCCGAACGGCAAGATCACGGATGTTGATTTCGGATCTGAACCGGCCACCCGGTACGTCAAAAGCTACCTGGACCAGGGCCTGCCGGTCTTCCCGGCGGGTGCTCACGGTCAGGGATATCAATGGACTCAAACCACGGCCGTGCAACTGGCTGAAGGACCGGTCGAGGCAACCACCACGTTCGAGATCAAATCATTTGCCCGCGAACAGGGCTATGATTGTGTGATCATCGGGTACCGGGCCAACATGGTCCTGCCGATTGAAGCCAGTCGGGAAGAAATGCCCCCGAAAGAACAGGTAAACCGAACGTACGAGTTCCTCGGCGGCCGAGACAATATCACCTCAACCGGACACATTTACTTCGCCTACACTGAAGGCCATGTCGTCCGTCAGAAGGAACGATGGATTCTCGACGGCAACCGAAACTACCTGGTTCTCAAAACCGGCGACACCTCCGCGACCCGCATCGCTGTCGAATACGATGTCGATTACCAGCTTCAGAGGGTTGCCCAAAACTGAGGCCGTCCAGATGTGATGTCCAAAGCCCCCGCACACGACGGGGGCTTTTTTGTTGTACCGTGCCGCTACTCACCCCACCTTATGCCTGTATGTAGCCGGAACTCATCAAGCCCCGGAGGAAAGACCCCGTGAGCGAAAACATCTGTGCCCATCTCAATCGTCGTTTCGACCATTCGGCACTTGCTCCCGAAGTAACCGCTAATACTGTAGAGGCCCTGTGCGCCGATGCTCTGGCGTTTGACTTCCGCACGGTTGCGATCAATCCGGTGTGGGTGTCTCTGGCTGCGGGTATCCTGGACGGCAGTACTACCGGCGTGCTGTCGGTAGCCGGCTTTCCGCTCGGAGCATCCCGAACGGAGATAAAGGTGGCTGAGGCGGTCAGAGCGGTAGGCGACGGTGCCTCCGAGATTGACATGGTGGCCAATATCGGCTGGCTGATCTCGGGTGAGATCGCCCGGGTGGAAACGGAAATCCACGCGCTGCGACAGGAGTTGCCGCCAGACGTCGTTCTCAAAGTGATAGTCGAAGCACCCAAATTGACTGAGCCTTTGCAAATCGATGCCACCCGGGCGGTTGTACATGGCGGCGCCCAGTTTGTCAAAACGTCCACCGGTTTTTTCGGCGGTGCCACTCCCGATCAGGTGGCAACCCTGGTCCGGGCAGCAGACGGACAGATCGAGGTCAAGGCCTCGGGCGGCATTCGTACGCTGGCGGATTGCCGCACCCTGCTCGGACTGGGAGCAACGCGCCTGGGGTCATCATCGTGTGTAGCAATAATGCACCAGCTGGAGACGAGCGAATGACCTTTCGGTGTCTTTTTGCCTTTGCGCGGGCCACAAATGAGTCGTATTTTCGGCCTATGCCGGAAGAACAGCAGAAAAAAAAGCGGCCTTTTGTGGGTGTTCACTTCAAGTGCTGCAACATATACCAGCGTATTTACCTGAACCGGGCAAAAACGGCCTTTGTCGGCTGGTGTCCCCGTTGTTCAGCCAGGACCGAAATCCGGGTCAGCCCTACCGGCAGTAAGAATCCTTTTTTTACTTCAGAGTGAAAGACAGACTTCCCTTTGGCACTGCTAAAATCCAAGATTGTTGTTGTTCCCCTGGGCGAGGTTGATTTTGTCATGGTCAACCGTCTGGCCAGTGCCCTCGGACCGGCCTTCACACGCTCGGTAGATATTCTCAAAGGCATGAAAATGCCCAAGGAAGCATACAACGTCATCCGCAATCAATACTACGCTCAGGTCATCGCAACCAAACTGGAACGAACCAAGGCCAATCCCCGGGAGAAAGTGATTGCCATCTGCGAGGAAGACCTCTATGTACCGGAGGAAGCGTACATCATCGGCTGGGATGATGCGGTTACCGGCTCGGCGGTGATATCCCTGTATCGGCTGCGGCAGGAGTTTTACGGCCTGCCCGAGGACGACAGCAAGGTCTATCCCCGTCTGCTGAAAGAGACGATCCACCGCACGGGTCATCTGTTTGATCTCGGTGAATGCCGCAATGCGAAGTGTGTGAACTACTTCAGCCAGATGATGCTTGATATCGACAACAAATCCGACCGGTTCTGTGATATCTGCCGGCGGGCCCTGACCCGCCAGATATGAACCGGTCCTGCGGACCGGAACAGCCATGAACCTCGAACAACTCATTGACTATCTGAAGACGGAACCCCGTATCAGCCCGAACATTGCCCACTGGCAGGTCTATCCGCCCCGGGAGGCCTCGTACGGAGAGTTTCCCGACGGTCTCGACGACCGCTTGCTGGCCACGCTGCAGCGCAAAGGCATCAAACAGCTCTACACGCACCAGGTGGATACGATCTCGGCTGTGCTGGCGGGCCGCGACGTTGTTGTTGTTACCCCGACCGCATCCGGGAAAACCCTGTGTTACAATATTCCGGTAATCAATGAGGTCCTCAACAATCCGGACTCGCGGGCGCTGTATCTTTTCCCCACCAAAGCATTGTCGCAGGATCAGCTTTCCGAACTGCACGACCTTATCACACGGCTTGATGTCGACATCAAAACGTACACCTTCGACGGCGATACGCCGCAGACAGCCCGGCGGCTCATCCGCTCGGCCGGTCACATTGTGGTCAGCAACCCCGATATGCTGCATGCCGGCATTCTTCCCCATCACACCAAGTGGATAAAACTGTTCGAAAATCTCAAGTATATTGTCATTGATGAGATCCATCATTATCGGGGCGTTTTTGGTTCCCATCTGGCCAATGTGGTAAAACGACTCCTGCGAATCTGTGAGTTTTACGGTTCTCGTCCGCAGTTCATCTGTTGTTCGGCCACCATTGCCAATCCGGGGGAACTGGCCCAGCGCATTATCGGGCGACCGCTCACCCTCATCGACAACAACGGCGCACCGTCGGGTGAGAAACACTTCGTCATGTACAATCCGCCGGTAGTCAATCCCCAGCTCGGGATTCGGAAGTCGGCCATCCGCGAGGCGGCCCGGCTGGCCTCGCTGTTTCTTCGCCAAAGAATCCAAACGATCGTATTTGCGCACTTCCGGTTGTACGTCGAGGTCCTCCTCACCTACCTGCAGCGGGAACTGAAGGGAGATTTCGGGCAGGGCATCAAAATAGCCGGGTATCGGGGCGGCTATTTGCCGAATGAACGTCGCAATATCGAGCGCGGCCTGCGATCCGGCAAGATCACGGGCGTGGTATCAACCAACGCTCTTGAACTCGGTGTTGACATCGGCTCTCTCGATGTCTCTATAATCGTCGGGTATCCCGGGTCCATTGCCTCGCTCTGGCAGCAGGCCGGACGGGCCGGGCGACGGTCCAGTCACTCACTGACCATTCTAGTAGCGAACTCATCGGCGATCAATCAATTCCTGTGCTCGGAGCCCGAGTATGTCGTGGCGCGCAACCCTGAAGCCGGTATTATTGATCCGGACAATCTGATCATAAAAACCAACCATCTCAAGTGTGCCGCCTTTGAGTTGCCCTTTTCTCGAGAAGAATTTGAGCACGACCCGAACACGAGTGGTATCCTCGATTACCTGGCCGGCGAACACGTGCTTCGTCGCACCGGCGATCGCTACCACTGGTCATCGGAGATTTACCCTGCTCAGCAAGTATCACTCAGGTCCGCCTCACCGGACAATTTTGTCATCTTGAACGAGTCGAATAATGCGGAAGTAATCGGCGAAGTCGATTATTTCTCAGCCCCCATTTTCCTGCACCCGGAGGCCATCTATCTGCACGGGG
>JAHIVM010000130.1 GCA_018816665.1 Candidatus Zixiibacteriota bacterium | reverse complement strand
CCTTCCAATCTGAGTTGAGAAAGGTGGAAAAGCAGTTTGCTTTGGTGACTGCGTCGTCGGCCCATCGGTCCTGCACCATGATACGAAACCTGGCCGCGGTCGCTCCCAGTTGCTCCCACTGTTTCTCGGGGAAGATGTTCTCCAGGACCATGCGCAGATGCCCGGAAAGGAACGGCGCCTTGCCGTCGGAAGACACCGAAACGGTCAGACAATCGCGTTTGACGACGGCCGGGAAGATCAAGTCACAGAATTTGGGATTGTCCACAACATTGATCGGAATGCCTTTTTCCCGGCATGTCTCGTAGATGGACTCGTTGAGCGCCTCATCGTCCGTCGCCGAGATCACCAGACCGTACCGGGTTGCCTCGGGGGCCTCATAAGCGCGCTTGTGGAGTTTGAGCAGTCCCTTCTGATCGTAATACTCCAGGCGGTCTATGGGGTCGGGCGCGACCACGGTGATATCGGCGCCGTAGTCAAGCAGTGTGTCGATTTTCCGGATCGCAATCCGTCCACCGCCTACCACGAGACATTTGCGATTATTCAGTTTAATGCTGACCGGCATGTACGTATTTGCCATGGTTCCATCTCTCAGTCTTTATTCTGTGAACTGGTTCTGATTTTCACTTGCAGCAGTCGATTAACAAGGCGGCAGGTGGCATCATCAAGCTGATCCCGCACCTCGGCCGGCAACCGGTCGAGAATGTTCTGCAACTCCTCCTGCCGTATATCTTCAAACGTGCGATCAAGCCCGTTGTAGGTCGGTTCGTACCGGATGTGGTCGAACCAGTGCATGAATTCATCCAGACGATGAGCCAGTATGCCCTCGGCCTCCGGGATGGCCTGGATCCGCTGCTCTTTGCCCTGACGCACCCACTCCTGTATGTCCTGAAGATCATAAACGTCAATCGTTGGATCATAGTCCCGTTCGATAGCCACATCACGAGGTATGGCCAGATCCACAATGACCAACCGGGCGGGCCGCCGCCCCACGTGTTTGGGGGGAGACGATACCATGCGGTCTATCATCTCCGGACCGACCAGCGGTTCGGTGGCGCTGGTGCAAAACACGGCCACGTCGACCTGTCCCAGCAGAGTGGTCAATTCGTCCAGGCCGTGCCAGACGCCGTCAAACTTCGCAGCCAGCTCCTCGGCTTTGGCGATTGTCCGGTTGGCGAAATGGAATGCGCCGTGGTCGAGCCGGCCCAGTCCGGTCGCAAACAGGGAGATCATCTGATTGGCGCCCACGAACAGCGCTCTGGGTCTTGCGGGCAAACCGATCTCATTACACAGCATGCTCACTGCCGCCGAACTGACCGAGCAGGCGCCGCGGCCCATTTCTGTATCCGTCCGCACCTGCTTGCCCACCCTGAACGCGACATGAAAAAGTCGGTGCAGGACCTTGCCGGCGGCTTTCACCGCACAGGCGGAACTGTAGGCATCGCGTACCTGTCCTACAATCTGGTTCTCACCCAGGACCATCGAGTCGAGCCCGGCGAGGACGCGGAAGAGGTGGTCCGCCGTGTCACGGTCTTCGTGGACGTAGAAGCAGTCCTCGAGATCGGCCACCGCCAGTTGTTTTAATTCGGTGTAAAAATCGCCGACAATGGCCAGCGGCGTGCGACTGTGATCCCAGGTGAAGTACAGTTCGATCCGGTTGCAGGTGGACAGAACGACCGACTCCATGACCCCCGGCAGGTTGGCCAGGACGGCATTGGCGCGCGCCATTTCATCGTGACCGATCTGTAGCGGCTCGCGTTGCTCAAGCGTGGAGGTCTTGTGGTTGATACCACAAACGACCAGATGCCAGTGTGCCGGACGTGTCAACAGTAAGTACTCCGAATGCTGGTGCGCCCCTAATAGGCGAGACCCGTAACCCCGCCGCCCATGACCCTGACGTTCGAAAATCCGGCGCTCTTGAGAATAAGGGCTGCCTGGTACGAACGCGGACCGCGTTTGCAGATGATCACGATCTCCCGGTCCCTGTCCAGTTCTCCCGCCCGTTCCCGCAAATCGTCAAGCGGTATGTTGATGACCGGGCGATCAACGTGCCAGGGTTCAGACGCAACTTCATCGTTTTCCCGGACATCAAGTAATACGACATTCTCGCCCAGTCCAGCGATTTCTGTTCCTGGACTCAAAAAGTCCATGCCGGCCTTCCGGGCGCGGGCCATACCGGCCAGATGATGCAGCGGATCAAGCGCCTCAGAGTAGGGAGGAGCATAACCGTGTTCGAAATCAAGCAGATCCTCCACCGTGGCCCGATTATGAAGGAAAGTCGCAAACACGTCAATCCGACGGCAGATATCTCCCAGTCCGATAGCCTGCAGACCGAGCAAATCACCGGTCTCAGGATTGTACACCATTTTTAGTGACACGGATTGTCCCTCGGGATAAAAATCCGGCTTGTCGGGGAATGTCCCCCAGACCGAGGCCACCGGAAGTCCGTCGCGACGAGCAGCCTGTTCAGACAGCCCAACCGTCCCCACATTGGCGTTGAACACCTTGACCAGGAAGGTACCAACAACCTCGGGGAAGCACGCCGGCGTGCCCGCCAGGTTTTCGGCAATAACACGGCCGTGACGGTTTGCCAGAGATCCCATCGGCATATACAGCGGCTTGCCGGTCAGCCGGTGAGTCGACTCCACGCAGTCTCCGCCGGCGTAGATGTCGGGGTCGGACGTTTGCATATGCTTGTTGACCACCAGACCGCCGAAGGTGCCGATCGTGAGTCCGGCTTTCGCCGCCAGGCTCACTTCCGGGTGCACGCCCATGCAGAGAAACACATAGTCGACACAGATGTCATCGCCGTCTTTGACTTTCGCCACCGGGTTACCGTCGGCATCAAGCTCAATGCCCTGTATCCGGGTGCCGGTTTTCACTGTCACGTCCTGGTGGATCAACTCTGCCCGGACCATGGCCGCCATCTCCGGGTCAAGTACCCGGGGGAGAAGCTGGGGTTCCATTTCGACCAGGGTGACCTCGATACCCCACAGGCTGCCGGCGGCCTCGGCCACCTCGCAGCCGATGAAACCGCCGCCGACAATCAGGGCCGAACCGATTTTACCGGTCTGGGCCATCTGTCGAAACGCAATAGCATCGTCCGGCCGGGTGAAAAACCTGATGGCCGGGCTGTCCGCCACCGGGAAGGGAGGCACATTGGGACCGGAGCCGGTCGCGAGCACGAGCTTGCCGTAGCCGTGTTCAAATGTCTCGCCGGTTTCAAGATTGTTGACCGTGAGTGTTTTTGTGGTCCGATCAATGTTGATGACTTCGGCTCGAGTCACAACGTCAAAGCCCTTTGTACGCTTGAAAAACGACGGCGTGCGCGGCACCCCGTAGGAAGTATGCGTGAGTTCCTCGAAGCTGTTGACGTCACCGGAGGCAAAATAGGGCATGCCGCAGGTGCCGTATGAAATTCGCTCTTCGCGCTGGAACAGGGTGATGCGGGCAGTGGGCAATCGTCGTGCCAGCGTTGCGGCCGTTTTCGGACCGGCGGCTACGCCGCCGATGACGACAAAGTCTGAATGGTCGTGGGACATACTCATAAAATTACGGGGGCTGCTTTCGCAGCCCCCTCCAGGCAACACATCGTTCGATTTATGATCCTAGGCCGATACTTTGCCCCGGATCGTCATGGCGATCTTGTACAGCAGTGTCAGTACCAGAGCGCCCATTCCGTACACGCCGATCGAAATCACGAATTCCGGCAGGGTCGGCCAGTAGCTGGTGACCGTGCCGAGCGGATTCGGAATGAACCCGGTGACAACCATGGCCAGTCCCTTGTCTATCCAGAGAGAGACAAACAATGCGACACAGGCGAGGCCCAGGGTAAATTCCCTGTTACGCGTTTTCGGATTATACAGCAATACCAGCGAGATGATCGCCAGAATCGATGACGCCCACATCCACGGAACCATCGTGGTATCACCCTCCAGACCCGTATACAGGTACTGGAAGTGCATCAAATGCTCGGGGATGCCGCTGTACACCGCCGTGAAGACTTCCATGAGGATGAAAAAGACATTCAGGGACATGGCGTACATGATAATCAGACCGAGTTTCTGTATCGGCTCCCTGCCCGCATCGAATTTCGTGAACTTGCGCAGCACGAAACAGAGCAGGATCAGCAGGGCCGGTCCGGCGGCAAAGGCCGAGGCCAGGAAACGCGGCGCGAGAATGGCGGACATCCAGAACGGGCGGGCCGCCAGACCCGAATACAAAAACGCCGTGACCGTGTGAATACTGACTGCCCACGGGATGGACAGGATAATGATCGGCTTGAGCCATTTCGGTGGCGCCACGCCCATCCGCTCGGCCCCCAGGGCGAAATGCGAGATCGTAACATTCAGGACAAGATAGCCGCCCAGGGCGACCGTATCCCAGAACATCAGGGAGTGCGGCGTGGGGTGCAGGAACACGTTGACAATGCGCAGGGGCTGTCCCATGTCCACAAAAATGAACGTCATGCACATCATCACGGCCGAAACGGCCAGGAATTCGCCAAGGATCGTGATCTTGGCAAACTGCTTGTAGTTGTGCAGGTAGTACGGGAGTACCACCATCACGGCGGAGGCCGCCACACCTACCAGGAAGGTGAACTGAGCGATATAAAAGCCCCAACTGACATCGCGGCTCAATCCCGTAATGTGCAGTCCTTCCCGGTACTGGTAGAGGTAGGCCAGCGTTCCCGCGCCGACAATGGCCAGCAACACCGCCACCCAGCTCCAGTACGATTTATTTCCAACCAGTGCTTTCTCTAACATGTGAACCTCAGATTAGGTAATACACTTCAGGGTGAGTCCCGAGCGCGGGTTTGCGTCTAATCGAGAACTGTGAACTGAGAATCTTGCGGACTTCGGAGTTGGGATCCTCCAGATCCCCGAATATCAGCGCTTTCTCTTTACACGCTTCCACGCAGGCGGGAAGCTGTCCCCGGGCCAGCAGCTCTTCACAGAACGTGCACTTTTCCACCACACCGCGCATGCGGGTGGGGAAGTCAATCTGAGTATCCTTGATGAACGGACGAGGGTCGCGCCAGTTGAAACTGCGCGAACCGTACGGACAGCCGGCAATACAGTACCGGCAGCCGATACAGCGGTGCCAGTCCATCATGACAATGCCGTCGTCACGCCGCCAGGTCGCACCGGTGGGGCAGACCTTGACGCAGGGCGGTTTGTCGCAATGATTGCAGAGCAACAGGGTGTCACTGTGACGGTGCTCTTCCTGAACGAATTCGAACTCCTGCTCATGGAAGGCGTGTTCGAACTTCTCTTTCCACAGCCACTTGATTTCGTCTTTCGGGTTTTCGAATTCCGGGACGTTGTGGGTGTGATGACAGGCATGGATGCAGTCCTTGCAGTTCTCTGCATCGTGGCACTTCTTGAGATCAATCACCATCGCCCACCGCCTGGCGGTCAGCGGTTGCCCGACTGCCCGGGCATCGGCGGCCAGCTTGTCAAGTTTCTCAAGCGGAGGCGTCACCTCCAGAGAATCCTCCTCCACCAGGGCGCCGAAGGTGGGTTTTCCGGCCAGGCTGAGAGCAGCAGTCAAGCCGGCAAACTTCATGAATTTCCGTCTATCTATACCCATCACGGTGTCTCCTTCGGTTCAACATGGCAGTCCCAGCAGTAGGGCTTGACACCTGCATAGTCGTGACACTGATCACAGAAATCTGCCTTGTTGTAATGACAGTTCATACACGTGCGGGACAGGCTCTTGTCGAAGGTCTTCCCGTTTTCGGCCGTATACAAACGATCGCGATCTCTCACGACCTCATCCCGCCACTCGTTCAACAGATCCATGTGGTAGGCTGTCATGTAAGCCGTCGGCGCCACACATTCTTTGGCATCGCAGACGATTTTGAGATCGGGCTTTTCGGTAGCTCCTCCAAACGCGGCCGAGTACCACAGGGGCAGGGTAATCAGCAGGAGGAAGATGGCCAGCCCGGCGAAAATCTTGCCACTGTTATTCATCTTTAGCTCCCTCCTCTACCGCAAACGGTTGCTGGCGAAGGTCAGTGGCGCGATTCTCACCCTTCATCACCAGGGCGTTACCCACCAGTTCGTGTACCGCTCCGACTTCCACGCCGGGTACCCAGTACTCCAGCAACGGCGGCAGGGTCGCCTTGTCAATAGCGCATATACACGACAGGAGATTCACGCCGTGCTTCTCATGTACGT
>JAHIVM010000129.1 GCA_018816665.1 Candidatus Zixiibacteriota bacterium | reverse complement strand
GTGTCGGCCAGCAGTCCGTGCATGGCATGAGCATCGCGAACATCCCCAAGGACGATTTCGATGCTGTTGCGCCGTTCGGCCGGAACGGCATCCAGCCAGCCGTAGTGCCCGAAGGCATTGTACCACACCAGCGCCCGAACGCGAGCCCCGGCCTGTACCAGCATCTCGCATACATGGGAACCGATAAACCCCTCGGCACCCGTCACGACTACATGCTTATCTGCAAGCGACATCCTACCCCCGGCTTACCCGCGTCCCAGCAGTTCCCGGGCCCGGGACAGGCGATCTCCCCAGAGTCCGAGTTCTATGGCCTTATTCAGGTTCTTTCTGGCCTCGGCTGCATCTTCCGGCATCAATCCGATACCGAGATAGTAGAACGGCTCCGGTTCGTTGGCGAAACGGCCGGTCACACGACGGGCCTCTCCTTTCATCCGTTTCGGCTGCCCCATGGCATCGTAGATTTCGCACAGGGCAACCACTGCCGGCAGACTGCTCATGGAGAAAAACGATGCCTGCTTGGCCACGAATTCGGCCCGCGCGAGATCGCGTTTATCCGATGCAAGCGCCCGGGCAAACACGACATTCACATCGATATTACCGTAATCTTTTTTGAGCGCCTCTTCAAACAATGCGACTGCCATCTCAGGCTCGCCCAGACCATACAGCGCCCACGCCTTCTGAGCCGTCAGTGAGAGATTATCCGGTTCCCTCTCCAGTCCGGACTCGGCCAGTGATCGGGCCCGTTCGAGATTCCCTTGATCACCCTCGAAACGCGCCGCCAACAGGTAGGCATCGGGATTTTCCGGCTGCAGTTCGAGAGCCAGTGCCACAACTCGCTGCTGTTCGGCCATCCGGCCTTTTCTCGCCAGCAATCTCAAAAATTCCTCGTAGCGCGGAATCTGGCCGCTCACGACACCGATGGTTTTTGCGAACAGGGCCACGGCGCCATCGATATCCCCCGTCTCACCCAGAAAACGCGCCTTGCGCAGAGCGATTCCGGAGTGGCGCGCGACCATTTCCGGATACGAGTTGACCAGCTTCAGTCCGTCGGCGAACCGCCGCAATGTAACATACAAGTCAAGCTGGTTTTCTAGCGCCTGTCGATAGAACGGATCAGCTCTGAGAGCCTTCGCATATGCCGCCTCGGCCAGATCATACTCGTGCACATCGCGCCGCGCATACATATCGGCCAGACTGGTCATCCACCTGGGATCATCGGAAAAACGGGTATGGATGGAGTCTACCCGCACCGCCACGGAGTCTTTCATCCCGGCCTTCAACATCAATTCGACTTCTTGTAGCTTGAGTGCCGGCAGCCAGCCCTGACATCCCGGACTCAGCCGCGTTTTCACTCCCGCGGACTGCAGAATATCCCAATTCGCAGCTCTCAGGGCCAGCCGATTGAGAATGGGTGCCCGGGCATCGTCGGGAAAACCAAGCTCATCCATCATGGCTTTGGTCATCCCCTCGTTACCCTCACACGATCCAATATCCCCGACCATCCACCGCGAATCGATTTCATACACCAGCGACGACACATAATAGTCGGAGCGGGAGCGCATCTTGATCGAGGCCTGGGTGGCCATAAAACTATGTCCCGTTTTCCAGCCGTAAAAAACTTCCAGCGGGGCGGTCACAATCCCCATCGAGTCCTCAGCCCTGACAGCGGCTATCACCTGCCGGGTCTCCCTGAAATAGCTCAGCCGCAGGCAACGCCGGAAGTGCCGCATGACATCGGCAGATGAATGTCCTTCGGCTTTTGTGGAACGACTGCTGAACGCGATAGCGGAGTCAAGCAGTCCGGCGGTCTCAAGGTAATCGGCCGCTACGGTACAGAACTCGGCCGAGGTGTTACCGTCGTCGAGTGCCCGCGCAAAAGCGGCATCGGCTGAATCGACCATACCCTGCTGGAAAAATATCTCAGCCCGAACAGCCGCAGCGGAACCGTCATCTATTCCGGCTTCTTCGGCCCGCTCCAGAGCAGCCAGGGCCGGTCCGTGATCCCGCAATGAAACCAGCGCCCGAGCCAGTTCCAGGAAATCGGCCGGCCGGGCATCGGGCACCGCAGTCGCGCGACGGGCAGCAACGGCACGATAGTCCTTCTCGTCGAGTGCCTCCAGCACGCGAACAACTCCCCGCAGGACGGGACTGTACGATGCATTGCCGTCCAGAATCCGATAATAAGCCGCCAGGGCATCGTAATACAGGAGCTGTCGTTCAAGGCTCAGAGCCTCCCCATAAGCTCCGCCGGGCAAGGTGGGCGCCAGTTTGTTCAGCTCGGCAAAGGTGGAATCTGCCTCCGCAAACTGATACCGATCCAATTGTTCAGTTCCCCGGCTCAGGAGATTGTCGATCCGGTCTTCCGGTGACTCCGTGCAACCGGCTATCAATACAACACATAGCGACCAAAGGAGGAGCTTTTTCATCGGCGGCAGTTACCTTCTATTCATGGTTAGTCCGGCGTACCCGAGAGATGTATAAGTTACTGCATTGTACCCGGTACAAAAGCATAATTTCCGGGAATTTTCTCGCCACAGCAAATGTTATGCTAAAATCGAAAAAAAGTGGTGCCAATCGTATAAACAGTAGGTATATTAATCGCATGATTGTACTTGAATCCAGGGGACTCTACAAATACTACCGCAAAAGAGCGGTGGTGGGCGATGTTTCGATTCGCGTCGAACCGGGTGAAGTTGTTGGCTTACTTGGACCTAACGGAGCCGGCAAAACCACCACCTTTTACATGATTATCGGCTTTGTGCGACCGGACAAAGGGGAAGTGTATTTGGGCGACGAAAACATCAGTCGCCTCCCCATGTACCGTCGAGCCGGCAAGGGAATCGGCTATCTGGCTCAGGAAGCCTCGGTCTTCCGCAAACTGTCAGTTGAAGACAACATCATGGCAGTCTTGCAGTTCCGCAAGCTGTCCCGCAAGCAACGGGTCGCCCGGCTGGAAGAGCTGCTCAAGGAGCTGGACATCGAACACCTGCGCAAGAGCAAGGCCTACACGCTCTCCGGCGGTGAACGGCGGCGTGTTGAAATCACCCGGGCTCTGGTAAATGAACCAAAATTCATCCTGTTGGATGAGCCCTTTGCCGGGATCGACCCTATTGCCGTGGAAGACATTCAGAAGATTATCTCACGACTGGTGGACCACGGTCTGGGCGTGCTGATTACCGACCATAATGTACGGGAAACTCTGTCTATTTGTGACCGGGCCTACATCATGTGCGACGGCAAGATTCTCAAGTCAGGCAGTGCCGAGTACCTGGCCAACGACCCCGAAGCACGCAAAATATATTTGGGAGAGAAATTCAGGCTCAACTAGCAGCCGGACCGCTGTTGAATAAATGAACTACGTTTGCGGATTGTGTTAATAGGAATTTGGCACAACCGATAGTCTATACTGGACGGAATACCGCGTAGCCGAAAGCCGCAGAACCGCAGGATTACGGACTGAAACATGAAACTCGGACTTCAGCTCAGACTCAAGCAGACCTTGGCGCCCCAGCTTATTCAGTCATTGAAAATGGTGCAGGCGCCCATCCTGAAGCTCGAAGCCATGCTCCGGCACGAACTCTCGATCAATCCCATGCTTGAGGAAATCGAAGAACTGGAAGTCGACCAGGAGACGGATGACGAGCAGGAAGTCGAAAAGACTGAAGACGAC
>JAHIVM010000128.1 GCA_018816665.1 Candidatus Zixiibacteriota bacterium | reverse complement strand
CTCAAGGGGATGGAACTCAAGGCCCGCATGGTGGTCGAGGGCTTTATCGCCGGGATGCACAAATCGCCGTACCACGGTTTTTCGGTGGAGTTTGCCGAACATCGCCAGTACATGCCCGGTGACAACATTCACGATATCGACTGGAAAGTGTACGGCAAAACCGATCGCTACTACATCAAGCAGTACGAGGAGGAAACCAACCTCAAGGGTTACCTGCTGCTGGATTGTTCAGCCTCGATGCGGTACCGGTCGGGTGAACGATTGACCAAGTTTGATTACGCCGGGATGGTCTGCGGAGCGCTTTCGTACATGATGTTACGTCAGCGCGATGCAGTCGGGCTGGTGACGTTCGATCAAAAACTCCGCCGCTATGTGCCGCCCCGGTCCAAGCCGGGCCATTTGCATGTGCTGCTCAACGAAATCGCGCAGCAAACGCCGAGTGATCAGACCGATGTGTCATCGTCGCTGCACGAAATGGCCGAACGGATCAAACGCCGTGGCCTGGTGATCATCCTTTCCGATTTGTTGGACGAACCGGACAAAATCATTTCGGGGCTGAAACATTTCCGGTACAACAAGCACGAGGTGATTGTGTTTCATATTCTGGATCCGCGCGAACGGGATCTGGATTTTGGGGGAGAGGCGATATTCAAAGACATGGAGACGGGGGAGGAGCTGACAACTTCGCCGCACCAGATCAAAAAAGATTTCGCCCGCCAGGTGCAGACGTTTTCGGAGACGATAGCCTCGGCCTGCCGTCAGGCGAATATCGACTATCATCCGATTGACACGGCCATGCCGTTTGACCGGGCGCTGTACGCGTTTTTGTCCAAACGGGAACGGCTGTATTAGCTTTTCTATTTCTTCGGCATCAGAATCGGCGTCAGGTCAAAACGTTCGTGAACATACTCCGAACGCCAGTTCGGTTTGATCGCATCCAGTAACAACCCCTCGCCCCAGCCTATCGCATAAAACGCTGTCCTCTGCGCGCGACTTAAATCACCCATCTTGAGCTGACTCATGGCGCTAATGTAAATCATGTCCGCGATCTGGTCGAATTTGACATAGTCATCGAGCGCCGCATAGGCCGGCAGCGGACTATGATTCCAGCCGGCCCGCTTACCCATCTCGTATTCAGTGTAGCGGGCAATTCCCTCAAGGTATACCTGGAAATTGAAATAGCGGGCATCGGGCGCCGCCAACATACCCGTGAAAGCCTGCCGCCGTGTGTAATACTCGCGCAGTTTGACCGGGAAATCCTTGCGACCGATAGCCTCCACCGCATCGTACAGGGCCGATGACATATCGGCAAAGGCCTTGGCGACGGCTGTCGAGTCGTATGGGAAAGCATAGTTCAACATCCACATGCCGGTTTGGTCGCCGTCGTGGAGATCCAGCGCGAGCGCGTCTTCGTAGTACCCCGAGTCCGCCATCTGTTTCTGATGGAAATGTTCGTGCAGAATGGTCAGCACCCACTCAGACGATGTAGAAGCAAAAGTCTTCTCGGCCTGTCCTACGACTATAGTCGGGAAACCGTTAACCGCGGGAAAGGCGGCCAGGAACGATGGGTCAAATACGCGCTTGCGGTAGAATATATCAGAACCCAGCAGATTGTCGTGATACGCCGGCGTGAAATCCTCGGTTGGTTCCGGGTGTTTCATCAGGAATTCGTAGTCATCGGTGACCAGCAGGACGGCAAACGGGGCCTCGGACCAACCCGGCCAGAGCGAGTCACCAAGTTCGCCGGCAATGGTGAAGGCCTCGGCCAGCCGGATGCGGTCGGTTTGATCCGGACGGGGAGTATCCTGGGCGTGGATGGTGGCGGCGGCAATGCTGACGAGGACTACCAGAAGTGAGAGGCGGACGAGTGATTTCATGGCGCAGCTTTTCTCCGGAGCAGTTCGTTTGTAGTTAAGATACGCTACGTTGGGTCCAAGGCAAGAGTTTCGGTGGGGGTGAAGCCCCCCTCAAACAAGTTTGAGGGGGGCACCCAGAGGTTTGTCGATAAGTTTTGGGAGATGGGGGGCTTGCTTCTGATGCCCAGTGGCCTGCCCAAACCTATTTGAGCAGGATGTGGTCTGATTTCCTGTTTGGTGTACATCTGGCTGTTGGGTGGCCTGCTCAAACTTGTTTGAGCAGGATGTAGCTGTTCCCCAGTAGCACAGCCTTCCACGGAATGTGATTGACTTACAACCTGCGCCGGCTTACATCTGGAAGAAGGCCAGGAAAACAATGGGAATCATCAAACGCTTCAATAATGCAGGACACGCGCACGAACTTACGTTCTCGTGCTACCACCGGCGCAGGCACTTCGAGAACCGTCTGTACTGTACATACCTGTGTCGGGCAATTTCTGAATCGAGAGCCAGATACGACTTCGACCTCCTGGCTTATGTGTTCATGTTCAACCACGTTCACCTGCTGATCTACCCGCGGTCAGACGTCCACGACATTAGCCTCATGTTGAAGAGCATCAAGCAATCAGTAGGCCGTCGGGTCATACGCGCGGCCAGGCTGGCTGGTGAGGCCCGGTTGAAGCAGTTCCGCGCGACCACGGGTTCACAGTCGTTTCGATTCTGGCAGGTCGGGGGTGGCTATGATAGGAACATTGTGGAGAGGAACACACTACGATACGTCATGCGTTACATTCACAATAATCCGGTCAGGGCTGGGTTGGTGGCAAGGCCCGAGTTGTGGGAGTGGTCAAGTTACAGAGATTGGGCGGGTCTGGGACAGGGTCATTTGACAATTGATCGGGAAAGTGTCTCTCTTCTCTAGTTCCCCCTCAAACAAGTTTGAGGGGGCCACCCTGAGGTTTCTCTATTAGTCCCGGGAAGACGGAAGGTTGCTGCTGTCTGGTTCCCCCTCAAACAAGTTTGAGGGGGCCACCCTGAGGTTCTTCAGTTAGTCCTGGGGAATGGGAAGGCTCACAGCTGCTGCTTAGTTCCCCCTCAAACAAGTTTGAGGGGGCCACCCTGAGGTTCTTCAGTTAGTCCTGGGGAATAAGGCTCACAGCTGCTGTCTAGTTCCCCCTCAAACAAGTTTGAGGGGGCCACCCAGAGGTTTCTCTATTAGTCCCGGGAAGACGGAAGGTTGCTGCTGTCTAGTTCCCCCTCAAACAAGTTTGAGGGGGCCACCCTGAGGTTTCTCGATTAATCCTGGGAATACGGAAGGTTGCTGCTGTCTAGGTTCCCCTTGAACAAGTTATGGGGGGCCACCCTGATTATCCCAGTAGGCCTGACAGCCCCACCTCCCCTTACTTCAGCAACACTGCCTTGGTAGTACGGGTCGCTTCACTGGTCGTTGCGCGGATCAGGTACATGCCCGATGGATTATCCTCCGCATGCCAGGTCAGCACCGTCGCACCCGATGACAGCTGACCGTCGTGCAACAGTGCCACCTGCTGGCCCAGCATATTAAACACCTCAACCCGAACATCATCGCCACGGGGCAATGTCAACGCAAAAGAAACGCTCGGGTTGAACGGATTCGGATAGGCCTTGCCCAGCGTGAACGATCCGGGCAGATTCTGCGGCTCATCGCTCGACGGCACATCGGTTACCTGGTCCAGGCGATAGATCACGAGGTGCGGCGGATAGTAGGCGCACAGCCGCGGTTTACCGTCGCCAAACGGATCCGCCCAGAAGGAAACCTCACCCAGCGGGTACTCCATCACGGTGACTTCGTCGCCGGTCGCGCCGTCGTACTGTACCAGCGTATCCCATCCGGCACTAAAAAAGTACCCCGGGAAATCCGGATCATAGGCGGGCTTGCGATGATACCAGTGAGAGATATCCCGTCGCCACAACAAGTCACTACTCATTGCGGAGGTCAGTCGCCGTGCCTCCAGGTGCAACGAGCTGCTGTCCCAAACGATATACCCGGGCGAATAGGTGCAGGATTGATTCCAATAGTAGGTTGCCAGAAGCTCAGTCGTTGAGGGATCACCGTCGAGATCACCCACTGCCTGCGCCTTCAACTGGTTGTACTGGACATTGGACTCATCGCCGTTGCAATGACTGGGAGTGTTGCGCGACATCAACGTATACGCATTGGACGGCAATTCGATGGTGCTGATATGCCGGTCTGTCTCGATCGTCATCGTTTCGCCGGGTACCATATGCCATTCGGTCTCTTCAACCGTACCGATGAGTCGGTGCACACTGTCCATCTCTACCGGTGGGAGGATGTTCTTGAGCGTGTACTCGAAAGAGAACAGGATTGAATCAGGGTATGAGTAATAGATAATCGTCGCGCCCTCACTGGTGCCACCCTGGCAGGGCGTGCCACCGACAAAGTCCGAGGTGTCATAGGAAACGATCAACTCTTTGAAACCATCGTTGTTTACATCCATCGCCGTCAACAGCCCTATGCCGGTGTGGGGCGGCACCAGCAGAGTATCCACCGTGACCGTACTGAACGGGGACAGATTGTTTACAAAAGCAAAAGCATACTTGCCGTCGGGATCACACAAACCGTCGGAATAGTGGGACCCGGCCAGGACATCGATGTTGCCGTCGCGGTTGATGTCCGCCGCGACCACCTTCAGACCGTACCACCAGAATGATTCCATCCCGGCCTGGGCAAGCAAATCCTGTACACTGCCGCTGTAGAGAATGCGATTCTCAGATATCGAAAAGAGGTGGAAGTTTTTGGTATCGCGGACGAGAAGCTCCGGGTAGCCATCGCTGTCCACATCAGCAAAATCCCACTTGAGATTGTAACCGAGGGGTGGTAGTTCAAAGTAGGCATCGTAGACGAGATCAAAACCGGCCTGAATCGGCGCGGCCGACAGAATGCACACCAGCATCAGGAATGCAACGGTGGCGGTTAGTTTTCGCATTGGCTCCTCCCGGGCTTGAGTCTACTTTCAATATACCGGGAAGGCGCTGTTTGTCAACGAATTGGATGGTGGGGCGATTATCCGGCTGACTCCAGCTCGACCCCGAGCGCATCGGCGACCCGATTGACATAGGCAAAATACGCCGCCACCTGAACCACATCGTGAAGCATCTGATCGGAAAATCCCTGCCCCTTGAGAAAATCGACATAAGCCTGGTCTATCTGGGCCGGCTCGCGCGTAATTTTCTCCGCATACGTAAGCATCAATTTTTCCAGCGGTGTGATATCTGCATTCCGGTAATCCGTCAATAGTTGTCCCCGCAGAGTTTCCGGAGCGCCGAGGGACCGCAACGCGGCCCAGTGATGCTCAATTCAGTAGTGGCACTTGTTGATCGCCGAGACTACCACCGCAATCATTTCGCGCTGCATTTTACTCAGCGGCGACCGGGCGGCCATGATTCCCCGGTACAGGGCAACATGCCCATCCATTGCTTTGGGGCTGACTCCGGAAATGCGGACTATATTAGCCGGCGTTTTGTCGGCGCCGCCGAATTTGGTGTACAACGCCTGGAGTTCCGGCGACGCGTTTTCGTATGAGATGTAGTTGATATAGGCCAGGGGGCACCTCTTCCGTGGTGTGGCGGCATTCCCCGCGGTATCGTTTCGTACCGCGGGGATGCTGCTCAAGTAGCGGTATGCTATTTCTTTTTGCCGGCGGCAAAAAACTCCGCCAGCTTGCCGGCGTAGTCCCTGAGTTCGGAGAGCTCATCATCCGACGGCACCAGGCGGGCGCGGTAGTTTTCCTCATAGACTTTTAGTTTGAGCCCGGCCAGACGTTCCGCCACCAGTTTGATACCTTCCCCGCCCCAGCCGTAGGAACCAAACACCGCCGCTTTTTTGCCCATGCGGTCGACCGTCGCAAACAAGTTGACCAGATCCCAGACCGGTTTGACCGAGTCGCCGTTGAACGTCGGCGTCCCAATCACGATAGCATTGCTTGATTCAATCATCACCCGGGCGTGTTCGGCCTTGCACCCGATCAGGTTGGTCGGCGTGCAGGTGAAGCCTTTTGCGGTCAACTCCGCCGCCAGCGTTTCGGCCAGCACGGTCGTATTGCCGTAGTTGGAGACATAAAACAGGGCGACATTGTTCTGACCCTCAGATTTGTCCGCCGCCCACTCTTTGTATTTATCGATCCGGGCTCGCGCGTTTCTGCGGAACACGGGGCCGTGCGACGGCGCGATCATCCTGATATCAAAATCATCCAGCTTCTCGAGATTTTTCCGGGCGAATCCAGCCCACGGACGCATGATAACGTCCCAGTAGTAATAAAATTCGTCCTCGAGCACGCCGGTGATTTCATCGGCCCAGATGGTGTCCGATGACAGGTGGGTCGCAAAACCATCGTTGGAAAACAGGATACCGTCCTCGGCCAGGAATTCCATCATGGTGTCGGGCCAGTGCATGTAGGGCATGCCTTTGAATGTCAGGGTCTTGCCGCCCAAATCGAGCAGGTGGCCGTCCTTGACACCTTCGATATCCGCCTCTCTATTAATAATGTTCTTGAGAAACGGCATGGCGGGGGCGCCGCAGATAATCTTCAGGTTTGGGTTTTTGTCCAGCATGGCCTGCACACCGCCGGAGTGGTCCGGCTCGTTGTGGTTGACCACGAGGTAGTCGATTTTCTCCGGCGGCATGATTTCGGCGATATTGGCAAAAAACTCATCGAGAAACGGCTTTTTGACCGTATCGATCAGGGCCGTTTTCTCCTCCCCCACAACCAGATAGGCATTGTAGGTGGTGCCGTTTTTGGTGGGCATGATGATGTCGAATATTTCCAGCTTCGGGTCTTTGACCCCGACCGAATACACGTTTTCAGCAAGTTTGACAGTACTCATTTCAAATCTCTCCCTTACAGTTGCGGCGAGAAATATAACAAAAAGCGGCCCGGCGTCAAGGAAACGCCGGGCCGTCGATTTGTCGGCGAGACGGGTCCGGGAGCCACCGGAACCCGCAGGAGATCCTATTGCTGAGTCATCAGGAAGGCGACTATGTCGGCGGTAAGAGCTGCATCATCGGTTGGCAGATCGCCAACAGTAAGCCGCGCCGGATCGGAGAGTTCGGTGAGAATAGCCACTTCTTCGTCCTGACGAGCGTCGTTGGGCAGCAGCATCAGGGTACGGCATCCCACAGCCTCAATCTGCGAATTATCTCGGGAATCGGTATCATAGCTCGAGCGCAATCGGTACCAGAACCACATGATCGTTTTGCGGAACGGGATCCAGTAGGCATCGTGTTGATCCAGAAGCGCTTGGATCCAGCGGTCGGTACTCAGAAACGGCGTGACGGCAACCACCGCGTCGATTCGTGACTCATCGCGCGCGGTCAGCAGTGCCGCCTCGGCCCCAAGATCCCGGCCTACAATATACAGAGGACGGGTGAGCTGATTGTGCAACTGGAGATACGCGATAACTTCCTGCAGATCATAAGCCTCAAGTTGTCCATCGCCGTAGTACTCGCCGGTGGTCAGGCCCGAGGCGCGCTGGTCGTACATGAGCACTTCCAGGCCGGCATCGACCACGGCATGAGCCAGGGGCATCCAGGCGGTCCGGTCTTCATTAATACCGTGCAGCATGATAGCCAGTCCTTTTGGAACCGCGGTGTCCCCAGCGGCACTGTTGCCCGGTGAGCGCAGCATCATGCAGGCCAGCCGGGTATTGACATCGCCTTCAATATGCAGGCTGTCAGCGGCGAAACCCTCTTCGGCAAACACTGCGGGATCATTGATCGCCAGTGAATCCGGGTTATACTGCTCCAGATCGGGGCGACCCATAAGGGCTTTGGTTCGGTTCAGCGGATATACCACAAATGAGATCACCAGGACCGCTACCACGACGAGGAAAACGACGATCTGGAGGATATCCTTGACAGTCTGTGACATCTTGGCCATACATTGTACTCCGGTAAAAGGGCTGGCGATAATGATAGCTTTATGGTGCGGAGAGTCAACTACTAAAAGAAGGGTGACCGCGCCGTCGGCCTGTTGGTGACGCAATCGCGGTCACAGCAGAGGCCGGTTTTCAGCGGACGCCGAATCCCAGACTTCCTCAAAAGAAATGTAGTCAACCAAGGTCGTCTATTCGAGCGTGCTCCCGGGTTACCGGTGATGATGGGAGCATCTTGGCGACACCAATCATCGCGCTCCGGAGCACGAGCCGCCTCATCGGTGCTCCCGAGTGCCCGGGTGCGATGAGGCGAAAAGTGCCGGGGCGTTGTGCCCGGAGCCGCTCAATTACATTATATAGACGGGAGAGGGGGATTGACTGTTCTCCCTGACGAGCTGGGGGAAAATACCTGTAAAATTAGGGGTTGGTACCTACAAGTCGGGGGCATGATTTGCAGATGTCTGCACAAAAAGGACGGCGCGATGCGATATTCACTGTTGGGAGGGGGGTACCTCGGCAGCCTGGCGGCAATTGTGTTCGCCTTCTGCACAGCGGGCAATAGATGGAGTAAATTTGTCCTTTTTTGTCACCGAAAACCCCCCAAAAATTAACGTTATTCCCCCAGAAATACTATTGACAAGATGTGCCGTCCCGGTTATATTGGGCGCGGATGATAGGTGACAATACCACAAGGAAATCAGTTAAATCCAGTCGCGCATTACGCACGACCCGAATTGTACCAGCACCTTTCCGATCACAAAACTCAGAAATGTGTACTCCGTTCTTGAAGTGACTGTGGGGGTCCTTCGAGAGTTACAGACAGGTTACTTTCATAGTCTAAACTGGTAAAGTTCTAACGACATAGTTTGGCAGAAGCTGACTTTGGCTTTTTGGCCGATGATATGCTTATGCAGAACATGGAACGCTTTACTGGTGGCCCGCTGTTAATAACTTGACGCGGAGTTGCCCGGCGCAGAAAACCTTGTCATTGGGAGGTAGCAATGCGGTTCGGCTCGACTCGGATGTTTCTTGGCGGCATTTTCTTTCTGGTTCTTGTGATCTCAGCCTTTGCCGCGCCCACCGTCCAGGCAGATCCAATGATCCCTGCGCTCCGCGTTACCGTTGGTGATACCACCGGCAATTCAGGACAACAGAATTCCGTTATCACCGTTACCATGGACAATGTATTTGATACTGTCGCCGCCTTCGAAATCTGGCTGCGCCTGTCACGACCTGACATAATGCTGTTCCAGACCGATACCATAACCGTCTGGGATACCACCTATTGGGCCTGTGAAGGCTACGACGCCGGCGTGTGTACCTCCTGGGTGGCCAGTGCCGACTCGCTCCCATGGGATTCCATCCACATTGAGCAGGTTGAGGCGATAATCGGTGATATCGATACGGCCGGTTCGCTTCTGTCGGGCTGGGAATATATCCAGACACGCTCGCTGACCGGCAACGGGACGGACATCAAGGTGTCCGGCATTGCCGATCGTCTTACTATCCCCGGCTCTAAAACGGGTGTTGCCCCTCAGGGCGGCGGCGTACTGTTCAAGCTGCGCGGAGATATCCTGTCGATTCCGGATACGCTGGAAGATCGTACGGTTGACATTTTTGTGCAGCCCTTCCTGGACCACTTCAATTTCTCGCGGCCCGACGGTTCCTCTATCGGCATTACTTACGAATTACGACCGGATACCAACTATTACCGCTGCCTGGACTGGCTGCCCCCCGACTCGGTGGTGTGCCTGGACTGGGAGAAGGTTATTGGTGCCCCCTATGATTCCATAAAAGTTGAAACAGATACAATTCCAATTCTTGATACCGCCGTGGTGGACCTGATCCCCGGCTCGCTGACCGTCAATTCAGGCTTGTGCGGCGATATTGTTCAGCCCCCCGACGGCTTTGTTGACGTTGCCGACCTGACGTTCATGATTGACTACCTGTTCCTTAGCGGCGATGCCCCGGATCCCATCGAGATGGGTAATGTGGATTGTCAGGGAACACCCCAGGCCCTGATTGATGTGGGCGATTTGACGACCATGATAGAGTACCTCTTCATAACGTTTGAACCTTTCTGCTGCATGTAGGGTGAGGAAACGAATGCGCAGAAGTGATTTGCAGGTTTTTGGCTGTCCGTTAATTGGGTACTAACAATTGATACTTATCTGAGCGATTGATTACACGGGTATAAACATGATGGTTCCCGCCCCACCGGGGGTGTGGTACCGACAGTAAACATGGAGAAAAAGGAAAGGAGGACGTCTACAAGAGGCACTTGCACGCGCTTGTAATTGAAATACGTTTGACTTGGTCTCTTGTTTCTTTGAGTGGATAGTACGGGCTTGTTGGCTCTCGTCCGTCAGTGAATCTCAAAGGAAGCCTGAGGGGGAACTGAGAGAGTGGTTGAACGCAGCAACAACGATACTTTGTTAAAGAAGTATAGGAGTAAGTAATGAAGCGAATTTCATTCTTCCTAACTTTCGCTCTCGTACTGATGCTCGGTATGACGGCCTTTGGTCAGGATTGTACTGTCAGCATCGCTAGCATCACGAACGATTACGGCGGCGGCACTCAGCTCAATGCCGGTAAAACGCACGTGATGACCCTGCATGTCACCTCATTGTGCTCACCGGGTGGCACCTACAATACCGCTAACGGTATTACTATCTACACGCCTGACGGCGCCGACTTCGGTCCCGTCCAGGGTCTTACCCTGCCGGTGTGGGATTCGTTTGGTTGGGCGCAGAAGTTCACCAACCACTTCGAGTGGAATGGCACTGCGTATGCTCCCGCTGCCGCCGGTGTTGCCGGTCCGGCCGTTGGTGAGGATATCGCCGTTTCCTTCGCGGGTGTGTCCTTCAGCCCGGCTAATGGTCTGCCGACGGGTCTCGATGATGACCTGTGGACCATGACATTCTCGACCTTGAAGGCCGATGCCGGTAAACACATCTGCATCGACTCCACCTTCACCCCTCCGGGTGGTGTGTGGAAGTGGGCCTCCCTGGCCGGCAATCCGGACATCTATGCCAACTGGTATGCTGCTCCGGTATGTCTTGAGCTCTTTGATGTTCCGGACCCGGCTCCGGAATTCACCAACTGCACGAATCCGCCCGCATTTTCTCACTGCGCGACGGCTACGTATGACTTCAACGCTACGGATGAAGACGCCGAAGGTAACCCGAACACGGCTCTGACGTTCGCGCTCGTGTCCGGCCCGGG
>JAHIVM010000127.1 GCA_018816665.1 Candidatus Zixiibacteriota bacterium | reverse complement strand
GGCGGCACCCACATTTCATCGTCTTCGTATTCGTTGGCATTGCGCGCCATGACGTAGTTGGCGAACACCGAGACGTACTGCTTGTAGTCATCGATACCGGCCAGGTTGGCATAGCTGGGATCTTCCAGCATGTCCATCACCTCTTCGAAACTCTCGAAGTTGGGCAGGTCGGTCATGACATGAACTTTGTTCGCAAAGCCGAGCTGACGGGCGACGGTGTCGATATTCTCCACACTGCCCAGGTATCCCGGTATCACGGCCATGCCAAACGCCTCGGTAATGTCCCACTCGCGATACAGAGCGGCCACTTCCTTGGCAATCTCCTCGAATTTGTCTTTGTCGTCCGGGTCCGTCAGTTCCTCGGCACTCACGTTGACGAAGTAGGCATTGACCTTTTCATCCGGTTCCGCCTGCGCATTGGCAAAAAACTTGTCGATCGCCCGGTAGGTCGTTTCCATATCGCGGCACGACCGGTGGACCTTCTTCATGTTTTTTTCCAGGTTGGCTTCCAGCTTGGCCGATTTCTCAGCCAGCCCGCGCCGAATAGCTTCGGGGTCGCCGGTCTCGGCCACGGCATCAACCCACACCTGCAGACGCTGGGCCAGCAGCTTGCGCTGTTTGGCAAAATCCTTTTTGGTCAGGAATTCCTTGCGCTGGAAGTCCTTTTTAGGATCCAGCCATTCCACTCCCCGCACCAGGTCACCGTCGCCGGTCTTGAACGACGGCAGCAGCGCGGCAAGTTTCTTGAAATCTCCGAAGGTATCTCCGAGTATGGAGGCAAACTCCTCGTCGGAAATCCTCTCCTCAGCGGCGGGCTTGGCTTCCGCGGGCGCCGCTTCTGCAGCCTGGGGCTCCAGTTCTCTTTTTTCGTCTTCGCCCATTACCGTTCACCTCACCGTTATTCGCCCAGAAGGTCGATGTAGTACTTCATCACCTTCACCAGGGCTTCTCTCGTTTCTTCGTCCTTGAGCGTTTTCTTCAAGGAGTTGTTTTTCTTCAACTGCTTGTCCAGGTCAGCCATGATCTCCTTCGAGTAGTACGTCTTCTGGAGATGCTCGTTCTTCTCGATCAACTCTTTCGAAGTGAAGTCCTTCATGGATGTCACTTCAAAATCGGCGTTGATCGGCTCGCCTTCCTCGGTCTCGAGGTCGACATTGAACGACGGTCTGAACTTGGCAAACACCTCCTTGAAATTAGTACACTTGGTGGGTGTCAGGTCGGGCTCCTCATCGCTATTGAGGCGCGCCATATAGAGCAGCTTGTTCGAGGGTAACAGCTCAACGGGTATCGAATCATCCTTCTTCACCCGTTCCTGCGCACCGAGTACGAACTTGGCCATCTATACCTCCGTTCTCTATAGATGCGAGTTATTGTTATTTCTTTTCTTCACTTGTAAACGCGTAACCATCACCTTCGCAGGTAATGCTTATATGGTCTCCGGCTTTGATATCACCGGTAATAATGCGCACCGAGAGCTTGTTGACGATCTCACGCTCAATTATGCGCTGCAGCGGTCGCGCCCCCAGTTCAAACGTGTAGCCGTCGGTGGCCAGCTTCTTGCGGGCTTCGTCCGACAGCGAGGCGGATATTTTCTGATCCTTGAGCATGGCTATCAACTGCTTGAACTCGAGTCCCACAATCGTCTCAATCTCATCCGGTGTGAACGTGTGGTAAATGATGATATCGTTGAGACGGTTCAGGAACTCGGGGCGGAATTTCGTGAACAGGAATTTACGCACGTCTTCCATATCCACCGGGCGGCCCTCGCGGTCGGCATCCAGGATCTTGTCGGCCGCGTAGTTGGAAGTCAACACCACAATCGTATTGGAGAAATCAACCGTTCGGCTCTGACCATCGGTCAGCCGTCCGTCGTCCAGCAGCTGCAGCAGGATATTGAAGATCTCGGGGTGGGCTTTTTCGACTTCATCAAACAACACGATGGAAAACGGTTTTTTGCGAACCGCTTCGGTGAGCACGCCGCCGGCCTCGTAGCCGACATACCCGGGCGGCGCCCCGATCATTTTCGCCACCGAATGTGATTCCATGAACTCGGACATATCCAGCCGCACCATGGCGTTTTTGTCATCAAACAGAAACTCGGCCAGTTGCTTGGGGAGGTGTGTTTTGCCCGTACCGGTGGGCCCCAGGAACAGGAACGAGCCGATCGGACGATTGGCCAGCTTGAGTCCCGCGCGCGATTTGCGAATGGCATTAGCAATGGCCGTCACGGCCTCTTTCTGCCCGACCACCCGCTCGGCCAGAAAGTCTTCCATGTGCACCAGCCGGTCCTTCTCGGCCGTCATCATTTTGGACACCGGAATACCGGTTCGTCGAGCCACCACCGCAGCGATGTCGGAATCGTCTATGTATCGAGTGCCGGCCAGCTTATCCACCACGGCGGCGAGATCGGTCAGCTTCTTTTTGTTGTCTTCGAATTCTTTTTTCAGTTCCGCCAAGGGCAATCTGTCGATGCTCATTCCTTGCTCCCGTCAGTCGGTTTCAGGACCATCGAAGACTCGGCTACTGCAGCCGATGTCCCCAGAAGTCATGGAGGCGATCAACCCCGCGTGAAAACTCATCGTACGCCTCGTACAGGCGATCAAACGCTTCGGTGTCTTTCGCCGGATCCTTGCCGTCGACCTCCGCCAGAATCTTCTCCAGGGCCGCGGCTTGATCCTTGAGTTCCGGCACAGCCGTTCCGGCGAACTCCTCCTTGACACTGAACTCCGAGGCCGCCTCATCGACAATGTCCAGGGCAATGTCCGGCAGATTGCGCTCGCTCAGGTACCGCTGGGCGTATTTCACCGAGCCGATGATGGCATCGCCGGTGAAGTCAATCTTGTGATGTTCTTCGTATTTCCCGATCACGCCCCGGACAATGCGAACCGCGTCTTCGAAGGCAGGCTGCGCCACCTTGACCCGCTCGAAACGTCGATCCAGAGCCTTGTCTTTTTCCAGGTACTTGGTATACTCTTCTTCGGTAGTCGCGCCAATCACACGGAGTTGCCCTCGGGCCAGCACCGGTTTGAGCAGATTGGCCGCATCCATACCGCCGCCGGAACCGCCGGCGCCAACCAGCATGTGGATTTCATCGATAAATAGGACAACCTTGCCGGCCGTTTTGACCACATCGGCGATCAACCCCTTAAATCGCTCCTCGAACTCGCCCTTGTATTTGGCCCCGGCCACCATGGAGCCCATGTCAACTTCCATCAGTTTGATGTCCGCCAGCACCTTGGGGACTTTGCCGGCGACCACCGCCTGTGCAAAGCCTTCCACGATCGCGGTTTTGCCCACCCCGGCTCCGCCGACCAGAATCGGACTGTTTTTGCGTCGCCGCAGCAGAATCTGAATAACCTGCTGTACTTCCGGTCCGCGCCCGATGCAGGGGTCGAATTCGCCCGCGGCCGCCCGATTGGTCAGGTCCACACAGTGCCGCAGCGTTTTGGAGACTTCCTTCTTCTCCCCTGCCGGGGTCGGCTTTCCGTCCTCGCCGGTAGCCCCGCCGGCCATTTCCTCGATAGACTTGCTCTCCGCAATGGCGTTGTAGCAGGCCTCTTTGGTGATGTCGAGTTTGTCCCGCAGGTACGGGTTAAGAGCCGATTTAGGATCAAACACGGCGATAAGGATGTGCTCGGGCTCGACCAGGGTGTCATAGAGTTTGGCTTTTTCATCCAGGGCCTGGGTCAGAACCTGCTGCACGGCAGGCGAGATAGTCAGGTTGTCGCGCGCGCTGGCGCGGGATCCCTGTTCTTTCAGGTAATCCTCAACCGTCGACTCCACGAAAGCAGGACTTTTCCCGAGTTGATTGAGAATCGACTCAACTTCGGTCGCTTCCTGTCGCACGGTGGCGATCAGCAGGTGCTCAACATAGATTTCGGGGTGTCGGAATGAGGTTGCAACCTCGCGGGCGTTTTTGATAATGCTCCGCGAATCAGATGAATAGTTGGCAATATCCATATTCGCCTTTAGTATCGGTTGGTAGTAACAGGTGTCCGAACATCAATAATAAGCCTGATTCGCAGCCCGGTACAAATAAAAAAAGGCCCGGGTCAGGCAAAAAAATACACGCGGGGGCAGGATTCCGACCCGGACACACTCCCGTGAGATACGGACGAATCCGGCGTTCGTTGGCACTCAATTCAATCTTTGTTTCAGAGCCACTCGAGCCCGATCAATCAGCCATCGGAGAGGATCGTTTCCATCGCTTCCATGTACTTATACCCGGTTCCGGTAATGAAGACCACAACGCGACGGTCCGGGTTGATCGACCCGTCCTCAACAAGCCGGACCAGCGCCGCCAGCGCGGCTCCCCCCTCGGGCGATGAAAATATGCCCTCTCTGGCAGCCAGTTCCCCGGTGTAATGTATCAGCTTCCTGTCTGACACCGCTACGGCCACCCCGCCGCTCTGCTTCACGGCATCCAGGATGAGAAAATCACCAATGGCTCCCGGAACTCGCAGACCGGCCGCCACGGTCTGAGCGTTTTCCCAGGGCGCAGCCGTTGACTCGCCGTTCTCCCAGGCCCGAGGAATCGGCGCACAACCGGAGGCCTGCACTGCCACCATGGCGGGTTTCCTCCCGCCGACCCAGCCCATCTGCTCCATCTCGATAAACGCCTTCCACATACCGATCAACCCGGTGCCGCCACCGGTCGGATAGACGATCACATCGGGGAGATCATAGTCGAATTGCTCGGCCAGCTCATACCCCAGTGTTTTTTTGCCTTCTATGCGGTACGGTTCTTTCAGCGTAGCCACCGAAAACCAACCGTCCTTATCCGCTTTCTCGGCGGCGACTGCCCCGCAATCGGCGATAGTCCCCTTAACAAGTTCAACCTCCGCACCGTGCAGGCGGCAGTCGAGCATGAAAGTAAGGGGTGAGTCCTCGGGCATAATCACACAGGCCCGCATACCGGCCCGGGCCGCATAGGCGGCCACCGCCGTCCCGGCATTGCCGGCCGTAGGGATAATCAGCTTGTTGAGACCCAGTTCTTTGGCTCGTGAGACCGCCATCCCAAGACCGCGGGCTTTGAACGAACCGGTGGGGTTGCCGGACTCGTCCTTGAAATAGAGATGCGGCATCCCCAGGGCTTCACCAATGACGCGAGAATGCAGCAACGGCGTGCCACCCTCTCCGAGCGTGACGATATTGTCATCGTCAAGCACCGGCAGGAGTTCACGATACCTCCACATGTGATGCGGACGTATCCGCAGGTCGGCCGGAGTTATGCGGCGGGCGGCTTCTTCATAGTCGTAAGCTACCAGCAACGGCTTGCCGCACGTACACAGGTTGAGGACGGTCTCCAGATCGTATTGCTTCCCGCATACGGGACAGTACAGGCCAAGGACGGTCGAATTGGTTGCAGCGATGACGCACCTCCTGCGGACGGAACGGATATTCCACTATTTGCCCCCCAGTATACGCAGGAACGGGCCCCGGACACAAGTCGCCACCGCCGGGATCGGCATTACCGACAGGACGGCAACGCCGGGAAGGTTATGAACAGATGGTCTATCATCGTGGTCAAGTCCCCAACATCGATACCCCCGTCGGGACCGCTCAACGGTGCCACATCGGCCTCTTCAAGACAGCAGACGGGAGCGAAGCCAATAAACAGATGGTCGATTAGATTGGTCAAATCGCCCACATCGACGGATTGGTCGCCGTCATCGCAATCCGGCACCAGTTGGACATTGCCGGCCGTACCCAGACAGCAGCCGGCCAGCTCTATGACGCCGGGCGCCAAATCCGGGGCGTATGTCCCCAGGGTGCCCTCGAAGGCGGCCTCATAAGCCCCATACCCCTCGAAACCGATAGCATTCGTTCGGTCTTCCGGCGACATCTCCGTTTGATTGAAGGTGACGCGCAATACGGTTCCCGAACCGACCGGCAGCGCCGCCGCGGTACCCTTCGCCAACTCAATGACAAGTCGCTTGCCGATGGGATCGAAATTGAGCACGCTGATATCGTTGAAATCCCCGGTGCGGCATCCGGACACCGTGTGACTCACATACTCCAGCCCCAGCGGTCCGTCCCAGTGCAAAGGTATGGTCAGGCCGTTCAGCGGCATATGGTTGGTTGATTCAACGCAGTACTCCACGGTTGCTCCGGCGGCGATTTCCAGGGTCTCGCCGCGCAGCGTGTCCGCCACTACGGCCACACAACCGGGAAATGTTCGCGTCCGCTGGACGCCGTCGATAGTAACCTGCAGAGAGACATCGTACAACCCCGGCTGCTCAAAGGCATGGTCGGGCGACTGAATATCCGAGGTCCCACCGTCACCAAAGTCCCAATGCCAGGCCTCGGGGGTATACGATGATGTCCCGGTGAAGTGTACCGAAAGCGGCCCCCTCCCCCAGGCTGTGTCCACCGTGAAGTCGGCATCGGGATACAAAAACGCAATAGAACTGGACATGAAGCAGGGCACCGCCAGAACTCCGTCGGATTCGTTGTAACACAATTGCGCCGGACCGTTGTGACCGGTGGATACAACTACAGGTGGGGCACTGAAGGTAGGATCGTAGCGGTACACGGAGTTGGTCTCCCAGCAGGAAGTGTACACGCTGCCGTCGAATCCCCAGCTCAACATATCCAGCGGCGGCAGACCGGTGGCCAGAACGAGCGAGATGTCGGTCGAGTCGGAGCAACTGACAGCCTTGATCGATGCCGTGCCGGCGCTGTCGGTGGTCACCAGCAAGCGATTGTTGTCGGGATCAAACAGCAGGCCCACTGCATGGGGCAGGCCGAACCACACAAACGGGCTCAGGGCATGCGTTCCCAGTTTGATTTTGTACACCATGTTCGGGGTGCCGTCGCTTACATAGATATTGCCGGATGTATCCGCGGCCATCGTATTGAGCAGGTTGGCCCCCGGG
>JAHIVM010000126.1 GCA_018816665.1 Candidatus Zixiibacteriota bacterium | reverse complement strand
CGTCGCCCTGAACCTGAGCCGGATACACGAGCAGTTGGACTGAGGGATTGCGGCGACGAGCGATCTGGATGATATCGCGCAGGGCGGCTCCGGTCGGCGATGTCACTATGCCAATTCGCTGCGGATACCGGGGCAGCGCCTTCTTGAGATGTTCCGCAAACAGCCCCTCGCCGGACAGCTTTTCGTACAATTGCCGGAAGGCCAGTTCCAGTTCACCCACTCCCACCGGCACCAGTTTGCGGCAATTCAACTGGTACTGACCGCCCTTTTCGTAGAGCGTGACATCGCCGAAGGCCAGGACTTTCTGCCCGTTTTTAGGCTCAAACTTGAGTGTCTCCCCCACCGAGCGCCACATGACGACTTTCAGGACTGCCCGCTCGTCCTTGAGCGTGATGTACCGGTGTCCGGAGCTGTGATGATGATAATTGGATATCTCGCCTTCCACCCAGACGCCCTGGAACTGCTCTTCCAGCGAGGACTTGATCATGCGAGTGATGGCGTAGACTGTGTAGGCTTTGGGCTTTTCGGTAAGCATGGCGCATGATAGGACGTTGTGTAGCAGCAGGGCAATCATTTTGTTGCCCGGATCCGACGCGAGTCGACTCAGGTAGCCTTGAGCACCGACAACACCTTCTCCGCCAGGGCCTTATTGATGCCCTTGACTTCGGCGAGTTTCCCCACATCGGCCTGTCTGATGCCGTCCACCGAACCAAACGCCTTGAGCAGAGCGGTACGCCTGGCGGGTCCGATACCGGGGATACTGTCAAGTGCCGAGGTGATGGTCCGTTTGTCGCGCACCTTGCGATTGTACGTAATAGCGAAGCGATGCGCCTCGTCGCGAATACGTTTGAGGAGTATCAGCGCGGGTGAGCTTCTGGGAATCGTGATCGGGTCGGAACGCTCCGGAATGAACACTTCCTCCAGTCGCTTGGCCAGTCCGAGAATCTGTTGATCGGCAAAACCGAGCGCCCGCAGTTCCGCCAGGGCCGATGAGAGCTGGCCCTTACCGCCGTCGACCACTACTAAATCGGGCGGATCGAGTTCTTCCTCGCGGATGCGATGAAAATACCGTCCGATCACCTCCCGCATCATGGAGAAGTCATCCTGGCCGACCACACCCTTAATCTTGAAGTGACGGTACTGGCTCTTCTGCGGTTTGCCGTTGTCAAAATACACGCACGACCCCACCGAATCGGTGTCCCCCGTGTTGGAGATGTCAAAACAAACCATGCGGCGCGGCGATTCGCTCAGTTTGAGTTCGTCCTTCAGCGATGTCACCATCTTGGACAGTCGTTCGGAATACGTGCGCTTCTGAATCATGAGTTCATCAAGCAGCAGCCGGGCGTTTTGTGCGGCCAGATCAACCAGCCGCATCTTCTGGCCGATTTTTGGCGTAATCAGCGTGATTTTCCCCCCTTTGATTTGTCGCAGCCATTTCTGGACAAGATCAAATTCCTGCAAATCCGAGGGCAAACAAATCTCATCGGGAAGATTGGGCTGATTATTGTAGTACTGCGAGAGAAACGTCTCCAACACGGTGTCATCGGAATCATCAACATCCGAGGACAACTGAAACTGCTGCCGACCCACCAGGACACCGTCGCGAAGCTGCATCACCACCGCCACGGCATCGCCGCCCTCGCGCGCGACGGCAACGATATCCCGATCAACCACTTCGCCAACATCAACATTCTGTTTCACCACGATTGACTTGAGTGCTTCAGCCTGATCGCGGTATTCTTTGGCCGCTTCAAAATCCTGGTCTTTCGAGGCGGCCATCATCTTCTCCGTCAGTTGCTCGACAAGCTGACGGGACTTCCCGCGTAACGCCAGGACTACGGAGTTCACCAGTTCGGCATACTCCTCCTGCGTTTGCAAGTCTTCGCACGGCCCGCCACAGCGATTGATATGATAGTCCAGACAGACTTTGTGCTTTTTCCCCTCGGGGGCCGGAATCACCAGGTTGCAGGTTCTAATGCGAAACAGCCGGGTCAGGAAACCAAATGTTCGCCGCATGTTCTGGGAGCTGGTAAACGGGCCAAAATACGTGGCATTGTCCTTCTCCAGTCGGCGAACGATAAGCGCGCGGGGGAACGGTTCGTTGGTGGTGATTTTGATGTACGGAAAGTGTTTGTCGTCCTTGAGCATGACATTGTAACGCGGTTTATGCTCATGAACAAGGTTGGCTTCCAGAATCAGGGACTCAACCTCGTTGGCCGTGATCATCAATTCCACATCGGCAACCTTCGCCACCATCCGATCGATGCGGGGTTCCAGATGACCCGATGAATGGAAGTACGTCCGAACGCGATTTCGCAGGTTTTTGGCCTTGCCGATATATATGGGTCGGCCCCGCTCGTTTTTGAACAGGTACACGCCGGGTGATGACGGGAGATTTTTGAGCTTGAGTTCGAGGTCCGGGTTTCGCGCTGTCATACCGCTTATAACAAACCGTAAAGGACAAGGTTCAGGGGCCGTCCTACTCGATGATCCGTCGCGCCCCGACCAGTCGTTCGGCCCAGTACTTTTCGTTGAGACTGCTGATCATGACTCCCTGGGAGGAACTGGCATGAATGAATTCCTGTCGACCAAGCGCCACGCCGACATGGGATATGCCGCTGCGACCGG
>JAHIVM010000125.1 GCA_018816665.1 Candidatus Zixiibacteriota bacterium | reverse complement strand
CCCAAACATTCGACCGCCACCAGTTTCGGGTTCTGCTCCGCACCAGCCTGAAGCTGGACTGGCGCGGGACCAATAACCCATTCGCCGGTTATCAGAACACCAAATCGAAAATTCCGGGCATGGCGGTGATTCTCGGCATCAATTTCTTTGCCTCGATCTCCCTCTCGGGCGTGGTGGCACTTGTCGCCGATGAGTTCTCCGCCCTGGTGCTCAGCGCCGGCATGGGAATGCTGCTGGTGGCGATCCAGGTCCTGCTTGAATTCGGCAACGTGATCGTCTCGCCCAACGACTACAATATCCTGGCCCCTCACCCGATCAATTCCCGCACCTACTACGTAACCAAACTGGCTCACATGCTGGTGTATGTGGGCATCCTGTCCGCCTCGCTCACTATTCTGCCGGCCATAGTAGCCGGCATTACCATGGGTGCGGCGGCGATACCGATACTGATTCTTCATTACCTCCTGTGCAACGTTTTTGCCGCCGTGTTTGTGGTCAATATCTATACCTGGATTCTGCAGAAAGTGGACCGTCAACGTCTGGAGCGCTGGCTGGGATACGTGCACACGGTGATGGTACTGGGTGTGATGCTGGTCCTCAACGGGTTGTTCCGATTTCTTAAGGACGCCGTGAAGGGATTCAACGTCGAGAGTGTTGTGTGGCTGAAGGCATTGCCGTCCTACTGGTTTGGTACGCCTATTCGACTGGTGTTGTACGGTTGGGACACGCTGACCTTCAGCCTGTTTCTGTTGGGATTGCTGGCCCTGTTTGTCCTGGCCCGGTACGCCTTTTCACATCTTTCGCTTTCGTATGCCGAGTCGCTGACAAGGACTGCCTGGTCTCGTCGGCATACCCCGACACCGGGCAAGACCGGCCCGTTCATCCGGCTGCTCACCTGGCGTGCGGGTCCCGAGGATCTGGCCCTGCTGACCCTGGTGCGGTCGAACTTCAAACACGACACACAGTTCCGTCTTGGCATCATGGCCATTTTCCCTCTCATGCTGTTCTATCTGGTGTACGGGATGATGATCGCCGAGGGCGGCGTACGGGACCCGCTCAATCCGCTGCCGGGGACCGACGGTATTGCCAATATGTTGTTCGGCTTCATGGCAACAGTCAGTCCGTACATGATTCTGCCTGCCTTCCAGGCCTCCAAAGAGTGGCAGGCCGCCTGGGTGTTTTATGCCACGCCGCTTGACCGCCTGAAGCTGGTGCTGGCCATGACGCGCTTCGCCCGCCTCGTGATCATGCTGCCGATGAGTATCACGCTGTTCGGCTTGTTTTGCGTCCTGTACGGTAATCCGCTGCACGCGGCCATGCATACGGTGGTTCTGATGCTCCTTTCGCTCATCGGCGTGGCCGTTATCAATACCTTCCGCGTGTATCTGCCCTTCGCACGTGAGAACACTACCGCCAGCTACCAGGCGGCGGTCCTCACCCCCATGCTCCTGTCAATGGCCCTGCTGGGAATTCCAACGGCGGTTATCAGCTATGTGGGCTACGGCGGATACCTCGGATGGGCGGCATCGGTAGGTCTCCTGCTGCTGATCCTTCTGCTTTTCTCCCGCAATCGGGATCGAAGAATCATCAGGGCCGCCGCCACGTGGGAGTTCACCGGATAAGCCATGTCGCCCGGTCGTCCCGTGCAACCGGATTATTACAAACTGGACAGCCCGCAGATTCCATTCCTATATTGGGTAACATCAACGGCCGCGGAGCCCGCAGAGGGAGGGAGTATTTCTGTCATGGAACAACAGCCCGAAAAACAGAACGATATTCAGTCCGGACTGGAGAAGTTTGTCCTTGAGCGAATGCAAGACGGCAAAAGCCGTTCGATGATTATCGACGAAATGGCGGACACCGGCGTGGCTCGCGGCGATGCCGAAAGCGCCGTAGGACCGGTGTATGACGCCATCAGCAAGGCCGTCCGGGCCGAACAATGGGATGCCGGCTCGCTCCAGAAGGCGGTTGTAGGCGGCCTTGTGGCCGCCATCGCCGGCGGAATCGCCTGGGCAGCCATCGTCGTCATTACCAACTACGAGGTCGGCATTGTGGCCTGGGCCATGGGCCTGCTTTGCGGCTGGGCAGTCGTCAAAATCACGGGCGGCAACAAGGGTCTGCCCCTGCAAGTCATTGCCATGACCTCAAGCCTCCTGGCCATTTTCATCGGGAAATATGCTACCTTCTACTACAACCTGCGGCAATACCTGCTCGATGAAGTCGGGGCCGACGCCGCCGATAGTATCTCGCTGTTTTCATCCGATGTATTGGCGGGCTTCATTGACAGCATGTCTGAACTACTCAGTCCGTACGATTTCGTCTTTGTGGGGTTTGCCCTCTATACCGCCTGGAAAATGACGCGCGGTTCCGGCATCCGTCTACCGCAGGACGCTTCGATTCCAACCGGCCTGCCGCCGGGCATGGGGCCGCAGTGACCGACAATCCCAGCGCTGCAGAATTCGCGTGAACCTTTGGCGTGCCCGACGGTTACAAGGCGTGAGAGAAGGCGGCTGCAGCCGCCGATGGAACCGGCAGACAGACATCTTCAGCGCCTGAGGTGATACTATGTCGCGAGAAAAAGAAATCAGTAAAGTACTTTCCAAGTTGGAATATGGCATCTATGTTGTCAGTATGGGTAGCGGTAACGACGGTAACGCGTTCACGGCCAGTTGGCTGACCCAGGTGGCCAGCGAGCCGCCCATGGTGGCCGTATCGATCAACAACAAACACCAGTCGGCCCGGCTGCTGAAAGACGGGGAATCGTTTGCCGTCAATGTCCTGCCCGCCGGTCAGGAAGCCGTAGCAAAATCGTATTTCGGTCCCGCCGAGTCCGGCTATCGCAAACTGGAGGCGGCCGTCATCAAACCCGCGCCGGAAACGGGTTGTCCGTTGATCCCCGGTGCGGTGGGGTTCCTCGACTGCCGGATTGTCAACCGGGTAGCCGCCGGCAATCATACCGTCTATTTTGGCGAGATTCTGGCCGCCGAACTCGAAAACGATGTCGAGATACTCACATCAACTTCGGGAAAGATGCGCTATACCGGATGATCAAAACTGCAGCATTGTGGCAACACCCATTGATCCTGTGTTCCCTGGCCGCGGTTTTCCTGTGTGCCGTAACGTCGGGCGCTTCACCCTGTGACGATTCTCTTCTAGTCGATTCGGTTGCCTATCCCATCCCGGACCACTGGTGCGGGAAGAAGCTCGACAGTTCCGCTATCGCCAGGCCGAAGGATCTGGTCAGGCTGCCGCAGGAGTTGACATTTGAGGAGTACCGAATCTACGTGCTGCCGGAAACGCGCGAGGCTTTTGTGCGCATGGCCGCCGCGGCAAAACGAGACGGCATCGACCTGATTGTTGATTCCGGTTTCCGTTCCCCGTCGTTCCAATTACGTCTCATCAGGAATCGTCTGAAAGCCGGGGAGTCAATTGACTACGTACTGAAGTCAGTGGCTCCGCCCGGTTATTCCCAGCATCACTCCGGCCGGGCGGTTGATCTGGTTCCGTCGGAAGCCCGCTTTGCTTTCACGACTACCTATAAGTGGTTGCGTGAGAATGCATCCCGCTTCGGATTTATTGAGTCGCTGCCGGAGCCGAAGGACGACAACAACATGTTCTGGGAAGCCTGGCATTGGTACTACACCGGTACCCACTGAGACCGTTTTCTGCCGTAAAACTACCTCGCCGTTCTGCCGATACTGCCTACATGCGTTACAAGGTCAATTACTCCGATGCCATCCTGGAGTTCAAGAAAAACCACGGTCGCGCCTTCCTGGAGGCCGCCGATCCCCAGGCAGCCCTGCGTGCCACCCGTGATCTTTTCTCCCATACGCGTGACGAACGGGTTGAGACACTTGGCGACAATCAGTACCTGGTGATGTTCTCCATCAGCCTTGATTATCGCCTGCCGCTGCTGCACGCCGTCGAAAAAGCCGTGAAACTCCTTCGCTCAAATGACATGTACCAGCTGGGCAGGTATCTGGACCGCTACATTGTTGCGACCGTCTGTATGGAAACGGGCAAGCCGGAGTTTCTGAATGAAATCGACGTGGCCGCTGAGGTGTCATCGCTGCGCAAAGCAGCCGTGGTGGCCCGCGAGGTCCCCAACGTCATGCGCTTCATCGACTGGGACATCGCTATCTACAACTACCTCGAACTGAACTCCAAACAGGGCTTCAAGAGTCGAGTGGTCCGCAAGGTCGCTCCCAGAACCTGAACGCAATCGTCACGCTTCCTTCCCGACCGCACCGTTGTCAACCGGATCCACCAGACTGATGAGCGTCTGCCCGGTCTTTGGAGAGAGCGTATGATCGGTGGTGGCCACCTGTAACGTGCCCGACTCAGTGACAACAAACAGCGGCAGCGCATCGGTACCATAACGGGCGTGGAAGGCCTCAATGTCGAACTCGTCAGTCATGGAGTGCCTTTTGACCACCGCCCCGGCCAGGAAGCGGCCCCGGAGGTACATCGCCGTGGCGTCATTGCGATAGAGATATCGGCCGCGAAGATGCTGTGGCATCTCCAGCTCCGTGCTGACATGTCCGGTTTCAGCGGGCGGCACCTGGTAGACATCGGTGCGTGAGAACATGTCCACAAAATGCAGAGCGGCCAGTGAGTTAACTTCGTCATTCGGCGTGCAGGCCGCAAGCTTGCCGATACCGTCCAAATTCACATCGGTGATCAGATTCTCCGACAGGATATTGGCATAATGCGCCCGCAGCCCGCGTTTGCGGGCTATTGAGATATTGTGCCAGTTGGTATCCACCAGGACCACCTCAAACCCCTCGGCCTTGACCACGTCGGCGATTTCCTGAATCCACGGCGCCGCCCCGGCAAACAGAATCCCCTGCGGATTGGGCTGAGCCACCTTCAGGCGACGGGCCACGAATGGTGCCGTCAAACCGTACACCGCCACCGTCCCGATAATGACCTCGAATGTCAGCGGCACCAGGATATCGCTGCCAACCACACCCGATTGAGCCAGGCGAATGGCGAATACCGACACCACCGCCGCCGCTACGATTCCGCGCGGAGCCATCCAGGCCAGAAACGCTTTTTCTCTCCAGGTCAGACTCGTGCCCAGGGTGGATACCCAGACCGCCAGTGGCCGCACGAGTAGAATCAGGATCGCCACGAACAGCCAGTTGGCCCACGACGACAGAGCCAGTTGGTCAAATGACAGCTTGGCCGAAAGTATAATGAACAGACTTGCAATCAACAGAACCCGCAGGTTCTCCTTGAACTCAAGAATGTGTCGGATGGACACGTATTTCTGATTCGCCAATGCCATGCCCATGACCGTAACCGCCAGCAGACCCGACTCCGGCTGGAGCGCATTCGAGGCCACATACGCCATCACCACCAGCATCAGCGAAAACGGATTCTGGAGGAAGTCCGGCACCAGGTAACGTTGCAACGTCACCACCACCACGGCAGCCCCGGCTATGCCAATCAATCCTCCGAACAGGAACGCCTTGACCACCCCAATCAGAATATGGGTGGTGCCGCCGTGTGTCCAGCCGGACAGAATCACCTCGAATACCAGAACCGCCAGCAAGGCACCTATGGGATCGTTAACTATCCCTTCCCATTTGATGATTGAACCAAGACTTCCCTTGGGCCTGACCTGACGAAGCAGCGGGATAATGACGGTCGGCCCCGATACTACCAGCACCGCCCCCAATAGAAGCGCCAGCTGAAAGTCCAGGCCGACAATGAAGTACGCCGCCAGCGTCACCAGAACCCAGGTGACCAGAATCCCGGTTGTCACCAGGTTGCGGAATACCCTGCCGCCCTGACGTAACTCGCTGAAGCGAAGCGAGAGCCCGCCCTCAAACAGAATGATAGCTACCGAAACTGAAACCAGCGGATAGAGCAGATCGCCAAACACGGCGACCGGATCCAGGACACCCGTCACCGGACCGGCAATAATGCCACAGATCAGAAGCAGCAGTATGGCCGGCAGGTGCAATCGCCAGGCAATCCATTGCGAGACGATGCCCAACACGATGACACTGGCCAGCCCGACTAGCGTATGTTCATCCACCCTTCATCCACCTTCTATTGCAACCGACTTCTCAGCTAGCTCCGATACATGAGTGACGGACCGTCATGAACCTGCCATTCGGATTCAGCGAAGACCCGGCGGCAGTCGGCCATGCTCATGACCGATGATTTATCGTTCGTTGGCACGTCTGCATATAACAGATTGGCGCCGGCGATTGATCCCGATACGCTGGCTTCAAACAGCCCGACACCCGGCGTATCACCGAACAGAGCCAGTCGGATCACGCCCACGGTGTGCGCCAGGCGAGCCTCGCTGATACCGCCCTGCGTTCCGTCGACAGCCCGCGAAACCGATACAAACGCAGGCTCAGCATCGCGAGCCGCCAGAGTGTTTCTTACAAGCCACTCTATGTCATCATCAGCGCTTAGCGCCGGCAAAATCATTCCGACCCGCAAACCGGCCCCGGCTGCAGCCTCCAGTTCGTTCTCGAAACCACCGGAGACGCCGCCGGCGCGGGGCATTTGGCAAACGTAGCCGTTACACCCTGCCCGTCCCAGCTCGGCGACATGCGAGAGATCGGTTACTTCCGGCTCGGCCGCCAGAAGAATATCGTCACCCGCCGATCGGCGAATCTCCGCCACGGTTCTGCGGAGTTTCTCGAGCGGGCAGTTCAGCGAAGCCCGGATCACCACCGCGCCGGCGCCTTCGGCGACGAATCCCTCGGCCAGAATGACGGCCTCATCCACATCGAGATGATCCAGCACCAGTCGACCGTGGATTTCGGCCTTCTGCATCGATGCCTTGCGGCTTTTAAGACGCGCCGACATCTGGATCATCGCCGACTCATGCGAAAACAGGGGAATCCGGTATAGTGATGCCGTCTCGTCGGCAGTAAGATCGACATCGTCCTGGGCTTTGGTTATAATCTCACGTACGTCCACCATGATCACTCCTCCCGGCCACTATCTCACTGGCAATGCACCCGATACCCATACGCACGCCTATCGGAGATACCAACAAAAAACGGGAGCCGCTTTGCGACTCCCGTTACTCAGCTTGTACCGACCTTACAGGCCGGCGAACTGAACGTCTTTGAAATGAAGCGATGGTCTCCTCAGCGATGAGTACTCGTAGACATCGTTACCCACTTCAACCAGATTGGCCCACAGACCTTCCAGGCTGCCGGAGATGTTCATCTCATTGACCGGTTTGACAATCTTGCCGTCTTCAATCAGCATGCCGATCAGTCCCCAGGAGTAGTCTCCCGTGGTGCCGTTCGTGTTGCCGCCGATGAAACTGGTCACCAGAATACCCCGGCCCACCTGGGCGATCATCTGCTCCAGGGACTTGTCACCATACGCCAGCGTGAGGTTGGAGGTTGATCCTCCGGTAGGCTCAACACCCAGCTTGCGGGCATAGTAGCAATCGATCAGGTATTCACTGAGAACACCCTTATCGATCAGCGTTCGCTTGTGGCGGGCCATACCTTCGCCGTCGTACAGCGACGATCCCAGGCCGCGTTCCACGAACGGATCATCAATCAGGGTCAGATGCTCCGATGTAATCTTCTCGCCCAGCTTACCGTCGAGGTAGGAACGCTTCTGCTGCAGCGACCGACCGTTCATGGGCCCCAGCATGGCGAATATCGGATTGGCCGCAGCCCGATTGACCACCAGCATGTCCATCGTGCCGGATTCGATTTTGGTCTGGCCGACCTTCGCCAGCGCACGGTCTACCGCCGCCCGGGCCTGAG
Organism: Candidatus Zixiibacteriota bacterium; assembly: GCA_018816665.1. Taxonomy (GTDB): domain Bacteria; phylum Zixibacteria; class MSB-5A5; order GN15; family FEB-12; genus JAHIVM01. Next base: position 429 of record JAHIVM010000125.1, on the reverse strand, counting down.
AGGCGGGGTCCGGCAGGTCGCGCAGATAGCGGGTGGTGGCATAATCCCAGTCGGACGGACGGCCACCGTTGCCGTCGTCAACCGTCACCTCAACACCAACCGAAAAACTGGTGCTGCTTCTGACGCCCTCAAAACCGTTGCTGTGGACTTTGACAGATTCGCTCTCGTCGTCGTAGAACCCGGCGGTGGTCGAGATGATTTTGTCGCTCAGCCCCGCAGTCATCTTCTGGAGATCCTCGGCTGTCTTAACCCTCTGTTCGGCCGTGATGTCGTCGTAACCGTCGTCAACCAGCTTCAGATCAACTTCCTGGATCCCCTGATAGTGTTTCGGGTCCGGAAGTTTGCGAAACTCATCTTCCGTGAGATATCTGGTCATGGCGACGGCCTTCTTGATGAAGCTGCCCAGGGAATCACGGCGAAGGTCGTTGG
>JAHIVM010000124.1 GCA_018816665.1 Candidatus Zixiibacteriota bacterium | reverse complement strand
TGACCTGGTAAACCGTAGCAGCTGAGGCCTGGACCAGCTTGGTCATATACTCGAAATCCATGTAGGTTGTGCTGTCCTGGTAGGAGTGATACACGGTGGAGAAAATGTACTCATGCACGAAGGTGACATCGTAGCCGTTTTGCGCGAAGGGGTAATGATCCGAGCCGCCCGATGACCCTGACAGGATACCGGTAATACCGACCAGCGAACTGGCAAGACTTTGGAACAGCTCCGAGTACGCAGTCTCCGTCCCATGATACAGTTTCACCTGGGTGGTATTTTCGTAATGCGCAATCATATCCATGTTGAGCATGTAGACAATGCTGTCGCCGGCTGCCAGGGCCTCATTGGCATAGTGATAGGCACCGTAGAGACCGAACTCCTCTGCATCGAAGGCGATGAAGATGAAAGTCATATCGGTTTCGACATCGGCCAGAACGCGGGCAATCTCCAGGGTACCGGCGGTGCCGGACCCGTTGTCATCGGCGCCGGGGGAGCTGGAGACGGCGTCATAGTGTCCTCCCACGACTATCTGGTGGTCAGGAAAACGCGTGCCGAACTTGTACCCGACCACATTGTAACATTCGGTTGGCGTTCCCGAAAGAGTTGCGGTGAAGGTGTCGATCGCTACAGAGTCCACACCGTGCTCCAGGAATTTCGCGGCAATCCAGTCGCGTGCGGCACGACTGGAGTCGGTCCCGGCCAGGCGACGATAAAACGCCTGCAAACGGCTGGTGTAGGACTCCAGGCTGTCCTGGCTCACGAGCGATATGAGGGAATCGAGACCGATTGCGGTTGGTGCGAGCAGTTTTTGCAGATTACGCGGTTCCTTGTATTCAATCCGTGGTTGCATTCGGCCGAGCGGGAACATCTGCGCATCAAGATCTACGGTCTGCGCCTGGGCATCGGATACTCGAAAGAGGCGCAGATTGCCGTCTTCGTATAGCAACACAGCCTTGCCGACATTGGCCCGATCCAGACGACCATCAATGGCCAGTTCGCGGCGAGTGACTTTGCTCGCGATCAGTTCCGCCGACAAACCACTGCCCGTCAATCCCGAGACTTCACCGTCCGCCAGCACAAGGTAGCCATCGCTGACCCGCACAATCGGGTCAACCCGGGTTTCCCTCAGCAGATCGGCGTCCTGACTGCTCTGAATAAGTACTTTGTAGAGATCGGCTCCGACCGCCCCTCCGGCTGTCAAAACAAGGATGAAAAACGCAAGAACTGACCACGTCCTCATATCAGTACCTCACCGTTGTGATTAAATGTCTATTCTCGACCGAGCACACCTGCCGCAGTATTTGTTTTGGCGCAACGACGCAAAAGGCGAGTTAGGGGATGGAGATACCTAACATCAATGAATATAGGCAATTGGGGGGATTTGTCAACGAGTGATCCCGGACGACCCCGGCAACCCGTGGCTCCCGATCTCTATTACCACAGCTCTTCACGGGCCGCCGGAGTGACACGACGGAGAGCAGCAGAAGTATGGCTTCCTGGGTCTGGGCTCGGCCGGCGCACTGGTCTGGCTGGGCGGCGTAAGGTAAAGACGGACAATGCGTTCCGATTTCTATTGACAAGCCGCAGGAAGGTCGTAACTTTGTGCCTGAATGGTACAAGCTTCTCTGTGAAGGCGGATGGCAGGACGATCGAGTATAGCCCGACCGGAACACCGCCGTACCGGTAGCAGGACGACCAGATAGTGATGGCCGACGAAGCCGACAGCAGGACAGGTGCAGTCTCAGTCAGTGGGCCCTATAGCGAGGCTCACTACAAGGAATTGAGACGCCACACCACTATTCGTTTTTTCTGCCTCTATTTATTGCCGCTCATTCTCCTTGCCACCTACTTCTTCGTTCAATACGAGGCCATCGTCGCCGAAAGCGAACGACTGCATCTGGCCGCCATTGCCGAGAGTCAATCCATTACGCTGGATTTGTTCCTCTCGGAGCGCCGGATCAATCTGACTAACCTGATAAACGATCCCAAGCTGACGCTGCCACCCGACAACGCCATGATGCTCGGCAGTCTTGCCCGGCTGCAGCGCATCAGTGATGCCTTTGTGGATATAGGCTACATCGACTCATCCGGAGTCCAGCTTTCGTACACCGGTCCGTATCCATCGCTGGAACAACGGAGCTATCGCGATGAATCCTGGTATCGAGGTCTGCGTGACGGGGAGTCCGATTTCGTGATCACCGACATCTACCTCGGTCTCCGTCGCCGGCCGCATTTCACCATTGCCGTCAGTCGCATTATCAACGGGGAGTTCGTGGCGTTCCGTGCCAGTCTTGATCCTGAACGGATCTACGAATACATTACGTCCCTCGAGGGCGCCCAGGAAGTGTATACGACCATCGTCAATCGTGAAGGGCACTATCAGCTGATCCCGGAGCGTTTCGGCAACCCCCTTGACACCGGTGCCTTTGTGCCGCCGCTTACCCCGCGCACCGGTTCGCACGAGGCAGAAGTTGGCGGCGTGGATTATCTGTACGGATATTCCTGGCTGCGCTCGGCCAACTGGGCGCTCCTGGTGCAGGATGTGCCGGGCGAACACACGACTTTCTGGTCCGGCCTGCGCCTGCAGATACTGGGCATTGCGCTGCTGATGATTCTGCTGGGATTCGCCACCATAGTCGTCCGCGCCCGCCGCCAGGTGGAACTCATGAAAGAGTCCGACTCCACACGGGCCCAACTCGGTCAAGCCGCCAAGCTGGCATCGGTGGGCGAGTTGGCCGCCGGCATAGCTCACGAGATCAACAATCCCCTCGCATCAATCAACGAAGAGGCGGGATTGATGAAGGACCTGATGAACCCGGAACTTGGCACTCCCGTCAGTCCCGAGGAGTTGCGCCCCTATCTGGACTCCATCCAGCAATCAGTGTTCCGGTGCCGTGACATCACCCGGAAACTGCTGGGGTTCGTCCGTCAAACGGATGTCTCGCTGCGGGAACATGATGTGCACGTATTGATCGATGAGGTCGTCGACGGTTTGCTGGGAGCCGAACTGAGCGTATCAAACATTCGCGTGGTACGGGAGTACGGCGAGGACATGCCCCCGCTGCTGACCGACGGCAACCAGCTTGTTCAGGTGTTCCTGAACATTGTCAATAACGCGGTCGATGCCATGGCGGCTGATGGGGGTACGCTGACGATCGCGACGGAGGCCGGCTCCGACCACCTGACTATCACCATTGCCGACACGGGCTACGGGATGAGCCGGGAGCAGCTGGAGAACATCTTTGTCCCGTTCTACACGACCAAAGAAGTAGGCAAAGGGACGGGACTTGGGCTATCCGTGAGTTATGGCATAGTCAAAAGTCTGGGCGGGCGAATCGATGTCCGCAGCAGTCAGGGCGAGGGAAGCACGTTTACCATTACACTGCCAACGCGCGAGCGACGCAAATAGCGCGGGTGGTTATGTCTCGCGGGTCCGCACCAGGACCCGAAGCGGAGGATGCAATGAGTGTGAGACTGGTGAAGGACTTGATGATACCGCTGGGCGAGTATGCCGTGGTCTCCGACCGGGCCACTCTGATGCAGGCGGTGCAGGCACTTGAGCGGGCGCAACAGACGCTGCCGTCAGGAATGCATCGCCATCGAGCCATTCTCGTGACGAATGCGGAAGGTCAGGTGGTTGGAAAAGTGGGGTACCTGGCGTTTCTCAGGTCCATGGAACCTCAGCGCGATTTTCTGGGAGATTCCGAACGGCTGGAGCAGGCGGGAGTGAGTCGAGAGGTTCTGGACTCCACCCGCCATCACATGAGTTTTTTTCAGGATGACCTGGAAATGATGTGTACGCGCGCCGCCGGTCTCAAAGTGAAAGATGTTATGGAGCCGGCCAGGGAAGGCATCAGCGAGGACGCACCCCTCGCGGAAGCCATTCATCGGTTCGACCGGCTCCAGTCGCAGTCCGTCCTCGTAACGCGCAAAGGCAACGTGGTAGGGCTGCTCAGGCTGTCCGATCTGTACACCGAAGTTGCATCGATAATCCGGTCACTGGATTCCGGCCAATCTTCATAGGGTAGGAGTTTCCGAATGTCTAAGGTTCTACTGGTTGACGACGAGGAGAAATTCCGAAAATCGCTGGCGCAACGTCTGCGCCTTCGCGGATATGACAATGTCGACGTCGACAACGGCGAAGACGCCGTCAGATTGATTCGAAGCGATCAGGATATTGATATTGTCGTACTCGACCGCAAAATGCCCGGAATGACCGGGGAAGAAGTGCTCGCGGAAGTCAAGAAATTCCGTCCGGAATTGCAGGTTCTGATGCTAACCGGGAATGCATCCATGGAATCCGCCGTGGAAACCGGGCGCCTGGATGTGTTTGCATATCTGGAAAAGCCGTATGATCTGGACAAACTGATCGATTCGATCAGTGAAGCCCGTGAGGCCAAGGTACACGCCATGGCCCGTCACGAAGTGGCTCCTCAGGTCAGAGGATCGCTGTGGGCCTGGCTGAAAGGGTCACACAATTCCCGCCCGGGCATCATTCTACTCGGTGTGCTCATGATGCTGGTCATTCTCTTGATGCCCGCGCCCCAACGTCTCATGGAAATCGTTTCCTCGCCGAAGACCGGGGAACTCACCGATGTCAATGTCGGCTATTCCGGGTATCGCTCGATGAAGGTCGGGGAAAATGTGGCCGACTATTACAGCCACAAATACAATCTGGCGGAGACCCGGGTTGATGACGACGGCACCCGGACGAAAGTCCCGTTGACACCGGGGCAGGTCGCCTTCCGTGCCCGGGTCATGCTGGGCACACTGATAGTGGCCGCGCTCTTCTGGGCCACCGGCGCGATTCCCGTGGGTGTGACAGCCCTGGTGGTTGGCGTTTTCATGTTTTTCCTGGGCGTGCTGCGGCCGGATGACATTGCCCAGGCATATGCCAAGGACGCCGTGATATTCATCTTCGGTGTACTCGCAATGTCGGCCGCCATTACGAAAACCGGTTTGGATCGTCGTATCGGCCTGTTACTGCTGGGACCGGCCAAAAACCTCAAAACGCTGCTGTTCCTGTTTTTGCCGCTGTTTGGCATGGCCTGTTCTTTTGTGTCTGAACATGCCCTGATCGCCTTCATCATGCCCCTGTTCATCATGGTCTACGCATCGTCGACCCGGGCGGCGGGAATTAAACAGGACAAGGCCCTGGCCACGATGTTTGTATTGTCGCTGTGTTTTGCGGCCAATGGAGGTGGCCCCGGATCACCGGCTGCAGGGGGACGCAATGCCGTCATGCTCGGTATCCTGTCTGACTATGGAGTCGCCCCGACGTTTGGTGAATGGGTGATGTATGGTTTGCCCTTCGTACCCGTTATGGGATTGGTGATTGCCACCTATTTCTTCATCACGTTTCGAAAGAAGCTGAAAGTTAAGGACGTGAACGTCTCGGCACTGGTGAAACAGGCCTCCGATAGAATCGGCCCCATGAATCGCAAGGAGTACATCACCGCAGCCACTCTGATCGGACTCATCCTGCTGTGGATAACCATGAGCGATGTGTTTGGGATGGGCGGCCCGATTATTCTCTGTTTGGTAGTGCTGAACGTGTTTCGCATTCTTCGCTGGCGCGATATTGCCGGTATTCCCTGGGATGTGGTCGCCCTGTATGCCTCGGCCTGCGCCCTCGGTAAGGGACTGGCCGTCACCGGAGCGGCGCTCTATCTGGCCGACAGATTTGTCAGTCTTCTCCCCGAAATGCTGCAAAGCGGTTCCGGGCTGGCCATTGCCACCAGCATATTCACCGGCATAACCACGAACTTCATGAGCGACGGTGCTACCGTTTCCGCTATCGGCCCCATTACAATCCCGATGGCCAGGATCACCGGGACGCATCCGTGGATGGTCGGCCTGGCAACAGCCTTTGCGTCGTCATTCGCTCATATGCTGATAATTGGAACACCAAACAACGCTATAGCCTATGCACTGGCCAAGGATCCCCTCACCGGAGAACAACTGGTCTCACTGTCGGATTTCCTCCGGCACGGTACGGTAGTACTAGTTTTGTCGTTTGCCGTACTCTGGTTCTGGACTATACTTGGATATTGGCGCTTCATCGGATTCTAGCGGAGAAAGAGGATACATATCATGCCCGGTAGGATTAAGTTGCTCATCGCCGATGATGAGATTAAGTTCCTCGAATCGATAGCCAAACGGCTCGAAATGCGGGACTTCGAGGTGACGAAGGCCACCAACGGCCAGGAGGCATTGACCATCGCCGGGAGCCAGAAATTCGATTTGGCCCTCCTGGATCTGAAAATGCCGGGGGTTAACGGTCGGCAGGTGCTGGAAGTACTCAAGCGAGAACATCGTTTCCTCGAAGTGATTATTCTGACCGGTCACGGTTCCCTGGATTCGGCGGTTGAATGCACCAAACTTGGAGCCTTTGACTACCTGCCCAAACCGTATGAACTCGAGAAACTCCTGGAGGTCCTGCGGCGCGCCTACGAGGCCCGCCTGCAGAAGAAATTCGAGGCCGACCAGGAGCGTTTGGAAAAGATTGCCGATATGGCCACCGGTTCCAGCGCCCTGTCAATTCTCCGGGAGCTGCGCAAGCTCGACGACGACGAGAAGTAGATCGGGTGCGCCGGGAGAACGGGGCGGGATCAGGGCAGGGCCGTCGGGCCCGTTATGCGTGTTTATGAAACTGCTGATGATATATGCTACGCGATTCGGATACACGACGAGCCTGAAGGCCCTGGACGACGCGGTCGAGAGATCGGTAACGACAGCTCTGGCTGATGTGCTGGTCGGCCTTATTCATGTCGAGGCTGCGGATGAATCCGATCCGGCGTATGCTGAGACCAAACTGGTGAAGAACCTGAAGTGGGCGGCGCGCAAAAACGATTCCAACCGAATTCTACTGCACTCTTTCGCTCACCTGGCCGAATCCAAAGCCTCGCCTGACAT
>JAHIVM010000123.1 GCA_018816665.1 Candidatus Zixiibacteriota bacterium | reverse complement strand
TGCCATCGACTGATTTTACCTTGAAAGCCCGTTGTGTCACCCACACGTTGTTTTCGCAACCGGTCGCACCCTTGAGTCCCTCAGTTGCCACCACGGTTCCGGGACAGCTCTCGCGGAGTTTCTCCACGGCCCGGCGCGCGTTCCGGCAGCCCGTAAACGAAAACGCAAACACATCGGCCACAACCAGATGATCAACCAGCGGCAGGATGGGGGAGATGTCGTTGCGCACTGAACCGATATCAAAGCAGATCTGTGCCCCCTGCCGATGTGCCCAGCGAGCGAGTTTCATACACGCCTCAAGATCACGACCGTCGAGATGGACAATCCTGGGCACCGGATATTCTGCGGTATTGACATCCCTGGGTCGAACATGAATGATGCGGTTGAGAACCATGGTGCGCTGGCCGGTGCCGCGCTCGATGAGGCCCACGGCGGTATCTGAGGTGCCCTTCCGGCGCACGACATACCTCATATCAACTCCTTCGACCTCCATCTCGGCAATACCGGTGTGCCCGGTGAGATCATCGGCCACGGCCGTGATCAGGGTCCCACTATGCCCCATCCGGCTCAATCCGACCAGAACGTTGGGTACCGGGCCGCCGCCCTGGACAGTCATCCCGCAGCCATCGATTTTGGACCCGGCCTCGGGATACCGGTCTACTTCAAACAGCAGATCCAGCGGCATAATGCCCAGGCCGAGGCAATCGACATGCTCAGTCTTTTTTGATGCGCTCAATGACTCCCTTTCCGGCCGTGAGTTCGATGACCAGCTCGGTCAGACTGTCCGCACGACCGTCGCGAATCTCCGCTATCACCGATACCGTGTCGGTAAACTCCGTGCCGACGACGGTTGTTTCTATGCGATGCAGCAGCTTCTGCAGCCGATCATACAACGAAAAGTCGACAGTGATGCGGAAGCGTGTGGTGAGATAGTGTGTGGCCACACCCGAAAGTTGCATGACCTCCTTCGCGGCTCCACCGTAGGCGCGAACCAGTCCGCCGGTGCCGAGTTTGGTGCCACCGTAGTAGCGGGTGACCACACAGAGCACGCCCGTGAGGTTGTCGGCGGCCACAATGTCATAGATCGGTTTGCCCGCCGTGCCGCTCGGTTCACCATCGTCGGAGTACTTAAAAACAGTCTCGTTTCCCAGACCGACAATATAGGCATAACAGTGATGGGTGGCGTTGTATTCACGTTTGCGGACGGTTGTGAGTCTGGCGAGAGCATCGTCGACAGTGGTCACAAAAAACGTCTCACCAATGAAGCGAGATCCTTTGACTTTGCTTTCAGCACGGGCCTCCTGCCGAATCGTATAGTACGTGTCATCCATGATCAACGATTTATACCAGCGTTTTGATGATGTCCCCGACTTTGTCAAAACCGGCGAGAGGGACGGCGCCGTTTTCGATCGCCGTGGCCAGCGATGATTCGTCGGCCAGGGCACCGTGTTCGGGATCAATCACGAAAAACACGAGTTTGCCGATTTCCCGACAGCAGACCAGTATGTCAAGTATTCGGGATGAACTCTCGTAAACCTCGGTGATGACCACGGCCTGCCCGAGACCGCTCATGAGGCGGTTGCTTTCGGCGGGAGTGAGATCGGACGGTTCTGTGTCGGGCATATATTCGCTGATCACACCGCCGGTATTGGCAATATCTATAGCAACCGGCATGAGGTCTTTCCGGCCGATTTGATCAAAACCGGCTTCGAGAACGGCGAAGGATTGTCCGCCGGCGGTTTTGCATGCCAGATGGGCGGCCATGTCATTGCCCCCGACCAGTGATGAAACCACCTGCACCCCATGCTCGGCGAAGGTTTTCGCCATTCGGGAGGTCAAGGCCATGCCTTCGACCGAGGCTTCACCGGCGCCGACCAGGGTTACTGTCTTCAGAGCCGGGTCCGGTAGCCGCCCCCGGACAAACACCAGCGGCGGGGGATCGTGCAGTTCGAACCAGCGTACCGGATATCCGGGCGCAAAGCGATCAATGACCGCGATTTCGCGCTCCCGCAAGCTCCTGTACATGACGGCGGCCTCATCGAGCCGACCCGATGCCTCTGAGGCGCGTTCCGCCAGGTCTTCGGTAATGCCGTCGATTTGCTCGAATACCTCCCGGTCGGACTGCAATATGTTTTCGAGGCTGCCCAGATGGTGAAACAGCATATCGAACGCCCGGGGTGTCACGCCTGAAAGATGACAGAGCGCCAGCAGGCGTACCGGCTCAGGGTATTTTGATAGGTCGATCATGATGTAATGTAACGCCTCAAAATCCCATGTCAACGTTGAGCCTTGGGGGGAAAACGACCGCCGATTTTTCGGCCGCTTGATATTGTGAGCCGATTTCAATATACTTAGGCGGAACTCACTTAAGTGAAGGTTGTATGAAAACCATTTTTTCCGTTTTTTCTGTCGTCGTGCTGGCCCTGATCCTGGGCTGCGGGGGGACTACCGATGTCGAGGAACTGCGAAGGCTGGGCAAAGAAGCTTTTGCCAACCAGGATTACGCGGGCGCGAGGGAATACCTGCTGAAGGCGATTGCCACGCATCCATCGGACAAAGATCTTCTCTATTTCACGGGGGTTGCCTACCGTCGGGACTACATGTTCGACTCGGCCCTGTTCTACCTGAAGCGGGCCGATATTCTGTATCCCAAGGATCGGGAACTCAACCTGGAGATATATGAAATCGCCCAGGCGCTGGGCCAATGGGATAATGCCATTGCCAGTCTGTATGTGATCGGGGAGACGGGCGACGGTCTCAAAAAACACTACGCCAAGCTGTCCGAATTGTGGGGCAAGAATGAACATCCCGCCAATGCTTTCTACTGGATGCAGAAGGCCATGGAGGAGAATCCCGACGAGCCGGATTATTTCATGAAGGCCGCCCACCTGGCGGTGATATGCGTGTCGCCGGACTCGGCTATCAGCATTCTGGACAGCGCCATGCGGGCCTTTGGCGACAAGGAAGTACTGCTGGCCAACAAGGCCACCTACCTGGTGTACAAGGAAGATTTTGTGGGGGCTGAAAAGATCCTGCGCGGCCTGGTGGCCGGCGATACGGCCGTGGCCGAATTCAAGCTCAATCTGGCCAACGTGCTGTCCTCGCAGGAAAACCGGGCCAAACAGACCGAGGCACTGGACCTGTTCCGCACAATCAAAGACAGGGTCAATCCGGCCTTCAATCTCGATTCGGTCATCACCGCGCTCGAAGACAAACTTCAGTAGAAAAAATAGAGTTGGGCAGGACTGCCGCCAATCCTGCCCAACCAGTCGACTGTCCAGGTGGACAGAGACAGGGGGAGGTAAGACTTATGCCTGTCTTTGTAACACAACAGCCTGCCTCGAAGTTTCCGAACGACCTGTTTCATAATTATTAAAAGACCTATTTTGTTGCCTATTGCTGACAAAACGACATGACCGGATGATACCTACCATCCGGTCGTGTCGTTTTCTGTCGGTAGAGTATGGCTTCGACTCCGTGACTTCTCTGCTGTCCCTCTAGAACCCGTCGTTCAGTTTCGAGTACTCAGCATCTACAGCGGGTTCGATGTTGCAGTCCAGTTTCCAGCGTCCCTGGAACCAGCCGTCCGGGAAGTGCGGATTGGACCGGAAGTTGCCCTTGAGAGCACCGATCGGATTCTGGTCCGCATCATATATCCGTCCCTCGAACTTGCCGCCCGAATGTCCGTAGGCATGGCCGGTGCCGTTGTCGGTGCCATTGCTGTTATCAACACTCGGGTTGGCTCGCCAGGTCCCCTTCAGGAGTCCTTCAAATCGGCCGGTGCGACTTATCCACTTGCCGAAAAACACGCGGTCGCCATTGTCATCAACGCCCCAGTGACCTTCGACATAGCCGGCCAGGGCACCATGCTGGGAATGCCACCGGCCAACAAAAACACCGTCGCCGTTTTCGTCGTAGCCCCAATGTCCGGCCAGCATGCCTTTGCGGCAATCGTTCGGGTACATCTGGAGGCCGTAGAAGGCGACGGCATTGGAATCGACATCGTCAACATATACTACTTCGTTCAAAGCCGCCAGTTCACCCAGGGTGAAGGAGCGGGTATACGGACCGGTCTCGAAGGTTACGACTACCGGCTCGACATCCAGAGTGTCGTACACAAAAGAAGTATCCCCGAGGGTGTCGACTACAATCAAGGTGTCGATCATCAATTCCGGTGCCGGGACAAACAGGTCAAAGGCGAGACCGTCATGATGTACAGTCGTGGTGGACTGCCATTCAATGAGGGTACGCTCGGTGCGCGGCAGGAGGAAGTCCTGGTTCAGTTCCCAGGCGATCAGCCTGGTGGTCAGCAAGGCGCCGCGCGTGACGCTGAGCGAACCGGTCCAGTCGGTCGGGGTGGTGACTGAGGAATCATATCTCAGCTGTCCCCAGATAACTCGCAAATGGAAGCGACCGGACATCGGGTCGTCGATCAGCGAGGCTACTTCCGGGCTGCTCAACAGAACATCCGTGACCGGCTCCTCGTCATTTTCAGAGTCGATGAGATCGGGATCACCAAATCCCGGAGCCTCATCGGTGGGCGTATAACCGCCGAAGTCATCAACATAATTCGGATTGTCAGCTTGATCGGGTTGCGAGGGACTGTCGGAACAGCCGATTCCCCAGACCATCAGGCTGGATACCGCCAGTAGTAGGACCAGCTTTCTCACCATTTTCCGTATCTCCTTGTGATTAGTTGGGTGCTCATATCTGCCCTCGCCTCAAGAACAAACAACCTTTGTGCCAAAGTTCCGACCGAACGGTAAGTCGTTGGTATGTGGTTCTCTTGATACCGTGTGCGGACATGGAGTGACACACCGCGGTGTACCTGTCGGTACATTGGCCAGGTCATGACCCGCTGGGGACAGGTGCGTGTGCGATTCGCTCTACTTCTGCCCGTTCCCGGCAGCACTCAGCAAGGCTGTGGCGGCGTCAATCCAGGCAAACACGGAATCCC
>JAHIVM010000122.1 GCA_018816665.1 Candidatus Zixiibacteriota bacterium | reverse complement strand
TGATAAGGTGTTTATCTGGCAGGGGAATTTTCAGATACTGCTGGCGATCATCAAGAGTGTTGAGGACCGGGCCAACGTGGAACGGGATACGCGGCTGGCCGGTGTACAGTCCGTGATTTTGATTGAGGACAATGTCAAGTTCTACTCTTCCTATTTGCCGAGCATCTACACTGAGTTAATGCTCCATTTACAGGGTGTCATTCAGGAGGGGATCAACGCCAGCCACAAGATGCTGCGCATGCGCGCGCGGCCCAAGATTCTGCTCTGTCACAGTTTCGAAGAAGCCTGGATGTATTTCGAGCAGTATCATGAAACGATCCTGGGAGTGATCTCTGATATCAATTTTCCCCGCGGTGGTCAGCGCGATCCCGAGGCCGGCATCACGTTTGCCCGACGGGTGAAGGAGAGTCATCCGGATATTCCGGTCCTGCTGCAGTCCAACGATCTGGAGATGAAACACGCCGCGCTGGCGACCGGCGCCATGTTTCTGATGAAAAACTCGCCGCGTTTACTGGCCGAGTTGCAGCGGTTCCTGCGCCAGCAATTGAGTTTTGGGGATTTTGTCTTTCGGCTGCCGGATGGTCAGGAAGTGGCCCGGGCCCATGACCTGCGCGAGCTGGAAGAACGGCTGGTGACTATTCCGGATGAAAGCCTGTTGTTTCACGCCGAGCGCAACCACTTTTCAAACTGGCTGAAAGCGCGTACGGAATTCCTGCTGGCCCACAAGTTGCGCCCCCAGCGGGTCTCGGACTACGAATCCGTGGCAGACCTTCGCCTGGCCCTGATCACATCGCTGCGCGACCATCACGACAGTCAGCATCGGGGCGCCATCGTTGATTTTGATCCGCTGTTGTACGACGGTTCCGATACGTTTACGCGTATCGGCGGCGGGTCGCTGGGCGGCAAGGGGCGCGGCCTGGTGTTTATTGAGGGATTGCTGGACGCCACGTTGAAGGGGAAGTTCAAAGATATTCAGATTTCAGTGCCGCCGGCAGTGATTCTCCAGACAGACATATTCGACCAGTTCATGGCGTGGGGCAATCTGGAGGAGATGGCGCTGGAGAGTGCTGATGACGAGCACCTTGTCAGTCGGTTTATCGAGGCGCCCATGCCGACCAACACGGTTGAGAAACTGCGCTGCATGCTGGAAAGAATCAGGTACCCTCTGGCCGTGCGCTCATCAAGCATTCTCGAGGATTCACTGTATCGTCCGTTTGCCGGCATTTACGAGACAATCATGGTTCCCAACAATCACCGGGATACGGAGGTTCGTCTTGAGGAGTTGTTGACGGCTGTCAAGCGGGTGTACGCCTCGACTTTTTCGCAGCGAGCCAAGGCATATATGCGGGCCACGCCGTACCGTCTGGAAGAAGAGAAGATGGCGGTAGTGATTCAGCAAATGGTGGGGCAGGCGCATGGATCGGCGTTTTATCCCGATTTTTCGGGGGTGGGGCGCTCATACAACTTTTATCCGCTGGAACCCATGAGTTCCGATGACGGTATCGCGGCGGTGGCTCTCGGGTTGGGAGCGATGGTGGTCGAGGGCGGTTATGCGGTTCGTTTCTGCCCCAAATACCCCCGTCATGTGACCGGGGCTACTTCGGTTGAGGCCGCCCTTACAGAATCCCAGCGGGAGTTTCTGGCGGTGGAATTGCCCGATCCCGAGGGGCAGGTTGATCCGCACCGCACTATCGATACGGTCCGCCTGGGGCTGGACGTAGCGGAGCGCGACGGCATACTGGGGCCTATGGCCTCGGTGTGCTCCACCGAAAACAACGCTGTGTACGATGGTCTTTCCCGGGTCGGTCCGCGGATTGTGACTTTCGGCCCGGTGCTGAAGGGCGGTGTGTTCCCGCTGCCGGAGTTGGTGGCGGGCATTCTTGATATCTGCCATCGGGGTATGAGCAATCCCGTTGAGATTGAGTTCTCCGGCAACATGACAGTCCCCCCGGGCAAGCCCCGGCAGTTCCACGTGGTGCAACTCCGGCCGATGGTACTCAGCCATGAGCGGGAGGAATTGAGCACCGAAGACTTCTCGCAGGAGCAGTTGATTTGTTCGAGTGCCCGGGTTCTTGGCAACGGCATAGTCCGCGACATACGGGATATCCTGCTGGTTGATCGGGATGCTTTTGACCGGTCGAGAACGGTGGAGGTGGCCCGGGAAATCAAGCTATGCGATCTGGAACTGACCGGCCAGCACCGTCCCTATCTATTAATAGGCATCGGTCGCTGGGGTTCGGCCGACCCGTGGCTCGGCGTGCCCGTGCAATGGGATGAGATCACGGGCGCCAAGGTCATTGTGGAAACCGGTTTTGATGATATGCAGGTGGCGCCGTCGCAGGGCACCCACTTTTTCCAGAATCTGAATGCTTTTGAAATAGGCTATTTTACGGTCGATTCCCGTGGTGCCGGAGATTTTCTGGACTGGGAATGGCTGCTCCAGCGTCAACCTCACAGCCGACGCATATTCACCCGCCAGCTACGGTTCGAGAGTCCGATCCTGGTCAAAATGAGCGGCTACAGCGGCCGGGGCGTGATTGTCAAGCCATCGAACTGATCACGTCACTCCTCAATACAGTCGAGTTTGCAAACGCTCCCGTCACGTGAGGCTCGGGTGACGGCTGGGTGGTTTGCCGCCCCCATCTGCTGACTGATTCCAGAAAACATGCAAAAAAGGGACAATTTTGTCCTGAACGGCTCGCCTTATGCTTTTTGATGTCGAGACGCGACCTGTCCGAATGGAGCGCTAAAATACAGAAGAGTACGCCGAGAGACAATAAAGTACCTGTTTACAACGGCTTAGGTCAACGCAAACACGTCGAGGCTCAAGTTTCACAATGATTACGTTTGCACATTATGCTCGTGCCACTGCACAGTGTCGGACATCGTATGACACCGGTTGTTCGGCTGCAGGGACAGGACTGCGGACAGATTCAGTCGGGAGTAGGGGCTGTTTTTTCGACCGGGCGGATGCACGGAGACGCCGTATTGTATCATCGAATCAGTCAAAAATAGAACATCATTCATATACCACGGGACGTACCTCTATGACCTCACTAAACAAGTGCATGGCATTGGGACTGGTGGTTGTTTTGTCGCTCTTTTTGGTCGCACCGCAGGCCATCGGCAAGATTATCCACAGGTCCGACTCCACGGGCACTCTCCAGGATTTGCTGTTACTTGGTTTTGGCGAAGTAACCGTTCACGGTCTGGATGTCAGGGGCAATACCAATGCTTTCGAAGCAAGTAATCCGAGCCTCAAGGACGGACTCTCGGCCAACTATCGGCTATCCCTGCTGGCTAACGGAAACGCCACCCGGGGGTTGATGGTGAACGGGGCGGCTATCCTGGACTCGCGGATATCCGATGAGTACCGGACGATTGATCCGTCGGAGTTCAGGCTGCGCATGTCGGTCGAGTCTACGGAGCCGATCTGGGATGGCTGGAGATTCACCGGCAAAGGGCTGTACGATCCCAGCCGCCAGTGGGAAGTCGGTAATCTGGATACGCGGCTGTTGACCCAGCCCCAGGAACCGTCGCGGCTGGAACTCCTTATGCGTTTGGAGTCAGACGAGCACGGTTTTGTTGAGGGCGGCTCGATTCGGCCGAGCTTCCAGGGCGCGAAGTTCTCACTGCACCAGCGTTCGGTGTTTGGCGTCTACGCCGACCTTCACACCGGTCGGGTGGGGGGAGAGGCGGTTGCCGGTAAGCTCGAGGGCAAAGCGTTCCGCGAGGGTACCTCGATCGGTATTCGGGCCGACGGCACCAGCGGTCCGTTTGATCTGTCCCATGCCCCGGTGACACGCGGTAGTGAAGAAGTGAAAATACAGGTTCGCGATCGATTTGACGAAACGACGGTGTTGTCCACGCGGATCCTGGTTCGAGATATCGACTACACCGTGGATTATCTTCGAGGTCGCGTGCTGCTCCACCAGCCGGTGGCCAGCGAAACCGCGGCGGCGGATCCGGTGTATGTGGTCATAACGTTTGACTACCAGCGGGATGAAAACGATGACATCATGGGCGGCCGGGTCCGGGTGGCGCCGGTTGACGGCGTTCAGGTAAGCGGTACGTACCTGCATCGGAATATAGATGACGGTGCGACCGGTTCGGGGGTAGATGAGCCCGAGGATCTGATGGCGGGCGATGCCTCGTTTGAGATTGAAGATCATACCACGGGGTATGTCGAAGTCGCGGGGGCGGAAAATCCCGCCGATGACGACAGCTACTCGGCCCTGCGCTTGGGTGCGCGGACGACGGTTGTAGAAAACCTGACGCTGGATGCGGGCTTCCAGCGAATCGATGATCAGTTCCGGTCATTTACCAACTCGGATCTGGACCCCAACAAAAACCAGCAGCGGTTCAATCTGGGCGGCGAGTACGAGCTTACCGAACGCCAGAATGTCACGGCTTCGTTTGTCAGTCTTCGCGGCCTTGAGGCCAACGGGCAGTACAATCGTTACGACGGCAAACGCAGTGAGGATATTCTCGCCGCCGGTTATCGCAACGACTGGATGGAGAAACTCGGCTTCGGGCTGCGTCTGGAGCGCCGCGAGGTGGAGGATCGGCAGAATGCCGATCACGAGGATTCGTACCGGAACCGGGCGATTCTTGATGTTGGCGGTCGTTTTCACGACGTCCTGGTGCTCAAGCAGTTGGGCTACGACGTCAACTACGAGATGATCATGTTCCGCAACAACCTGGATATCGGTGATCATGACGCCAATACGAACCAGGTGGCGGTGACCCTGGATGGTATGTTCAGTAAGCGGGCCAGCGTGAAGCTCACGCAGCGTCTGGCCCTGCAGAAGGATCGCGTGCTTGATCTCACCGATGAGCGTCAGGACGCATCGTTTGCCACCCTGCAGCTCAGACCTCACGACAATGTCAACACGCTGACAACCTACGAATACAAGCGCTACACAAATCCGGGCGATGATGTCACGCTGTGGCAGGACAATCCGTACCGTACGGAACGCGCCGGAACCTTTGCGATAGAGTATCTGCCGCTGGAGAAGATTAAGGCGGTGGGTAAGGGGGGACGACACCAATCCCGCCACTGGTCGACCGATTCGACGGTGATCAACACCGATGACTTCATGTTGGGGCAACTGACGTACTTCCACACCCATCATTTATCGCTGGGCGCCGAAAGCGAATATCGTCGAAACGCCCGCGATGCCAATGTGAAGTCACGCGGCAAGACCTGGGATCTCGGGTTCCGGGTAAACTGGAACCGTGACAGGTTCAACGAATTCACTATCGGCGCCATTCGTCGCTGGCAGCTTCAACACTACCAGCCCAGCGATGAGATGACGTCGACATCCTACATAATGCTGCTTAGCGGCGCGGTATCGCTGACGGACCGCTTTTTTGCCCGGGGATCGATCAAGGGTATTCTCCTGAATGATCCTCTGGATGACGAAAAGACGTTCACGAAGCTTGAAGTGGGCTATGACAGCCACGACTGGTA
>JAHIVM010000121.1 GCA_018816665.1 Candidatus Zixiibacteriota bacterium | reverse complement strand
GCCGTTGTTGACCAGGAAAAACATCGAGAGCGTAGGCTCTTCGATCTCCAGCGGCTTCAGTGCCTCACTCGTATCTTCGTTCCCGGAAAACGTATCGCCGATGCCGATTTCCGGCGGGCCGGCCAGCCAGACGATATCGCCGGCCGAAATCTCGTCGGTCTCAACCCGGGTCAATCCCCGGGTGATCCACATGTGGATGCCCCGCGCTTTTGACGATGACGTCAATTCCCAACCCTTGTCCGGGACACCGGGGGTCGTCAATTTGGTCGCCATGCGCGTAAACTCATCGCCCTTTTTGAGCGAACCCCTGAGCACCCGGCCGCAACCGATCTGGCCGATGTAATCACTCCAGTCAAGCGAGCTTACCTGCATCAGAAACTCACCATTGGGGTCAACAGCCGGCGGCGGCACTTCGTCGATAATCGTCTGGAAAAGCGCGTCCATACCGGTACGTTCATCTTTGTCGAGATCGTTGACAAACCAGCCGTCGAGGCCGGAACCGTATAACACCGGGAAATGCGCCTGCTCATCGGTGGCGCCCAGTTCGATAAAAAGATCAAATGTTTTGTTCAGGGCGTAATCCGGACGGGCATTGGGGCGATCTACCTTGTTGATGATGACAATAGGGCGAAGTCCCAGCTTCAGGGCGCGCATAAGGACATAGCGAGTCTGCGGCATCGGCCCCTCAAGAGCGTCAACCAGCAGCAATACTGAATCAACCATCGAAAGCACACGCTCCACTTCGCCGGAAAAGTCGGCGTGACCGGGCGTATCTATGATGTTGATCAGATTATCGTGCCAGGCTACGGTGCAGTGCTTGGACCGGATAGTAATACCGCGTTCCCGTTCCAGCACATTGTTATCCATGAGCCGTTCGGCAACTTCCTGGTTTTTGCGGAACGTCTGGGTTGCCTTAAACACCGAATCAATCAACGTCGTTTTGCCGTGATCAATGTGAGCAACAATCGCGAGGTTTCGGATACGAGTACTATCAGTCATCGGTCAATTCACCTTTCATGGTCCCCAAATCTGCGCAGTGGACCTATTCCAACAACACCTACGGATTAAAGTTTCAGGGAATAATCGCGCAGAGAACCCGAAACAGTTGCCTGGCTGCCCGGGCCTTTATGAGGACCGACCAATATAGGGTTTAATGCAAATCTGTCAATGTAAATCTCTGAGGGCGATGAAACCGGTCCCACCTGCATCCGGGTCGCCATGGATCAACCCAACTCTATGCGCTGATATCGATTAGGTGGCAGCACCAAAAAGCCCCCGCTTTCGCAGGGGCTTTTGAGTATCTATGACAAACCCTGTATCAACCCAAGGGGATTGAGAGGCATCGGGCTATCCGCGTCCGGGCCGTCTTTTTCGTCCGGTGCCCTGACCGACCGACTTCTTTTTGTCCGTCCGGCTCTTCTTAAATCGCGACCAGAAATGCTTCTCGCCCGAGCTATCATCGCGGTTGGCGTCGGTGGCCTTTGACTTCTGGGTTCTGGATACGCGACTGCGCGAGGCGGGTCGTCTCGAGTCATTGGCGTTGGTGTCCGCGGGGCGCCATGGCCGACCATCGCGCGACAACTCGCTGTGGGAGTTCCGCTGGTCGGTCGTTTCCAGCAGGTGACGTTCCGACGGCAAAGTCGGCAGAGCCGAGATTGCCAGCTTGGTTTTCATGAATCGTTCAATACTGCGAATCGAGCTTTTCTGATCGATCGTCGCGTAGGAAACGGCATGACCCGTTTTACCGGCCCGACCGGTACGGCCGATGCGATGCACGTAATCTTCCGAATTCGCGGGCATATCGTAGTTGACCACGAGTTCGATACCGGTGACGTCGATACCGCGAGCAGCTATGTCAGTAGCAACCAGGATCTGATACGTCCCCCGCTTGAAGCCGTCGAGCGCGTGACGGCGCTGAACCAGGCTGCGGTTGGCGTGAATCTCGGCCGCCGCAAATCCCATCTCGTTGACCCGGGCGGTCAGGCGATGAGCCATCCGTTTGGTGCGGGTGAACACGAGTACCGGACCGGAGATCTTTTTGAGCTGGACCGCCAGCAACCGGGACTTATCCTGGTTTTTGACCAGGAACATCTCGTGGCTGACCTCGGTCGGGGTTGCCCCGGAGCGGTCGATTTCTATATGAACCGGGTCGGTCATCAGCGTTTCCGCGATAGCCTCAATCTCTTTCGGCATCGTAGCGGAAAACAGCATGGTTTGACGTTTTTCGGGGATTTCCTTTTCGATCTTCCGGATATCGCGCACAAAGCCCATATCGAGCATGCGGTCGGCCTCGTCGAGAATAAATACTTCGACATTGCTGAGGTCGACGGTGCGCCTATCGATATGATCCATGAGCCGTCCGGGGGTGGCAATGATGATGCGGGGATTTTTCTTCAGCGCGTTTCGCTGCAACATCATGGAGGCGCCACCGATTATGACGGTTGAGCGCAAATGCACATTGCGGCTGATCAACCGGAGTGATTCTTCCACCTGGAGCGCCAGTTCCCGGGTAGGGACCAGCACCAGCCCGACACCTCGCTTTGATTTGGCGAGCTGCTGGAGCATCGGGATCCCGAACGCGACCGTTTTGCCGGAACCGGTCTGGGCGATGGCAATAATATCTTTGCCGTCGATACCGGCCGGGATGGCGGCGGTCTGGATGGGGGTCGGAATGGTGTACTGAAGCTGGATGATGCCCCTCATGAGTTTAGGGGCGATACCGAGATCATCAAATCCGTTGTTCGTTTTCTGAGTCGAATTTTCGTTTCTTCTGCGATAGCTATCTATAACAGGGTCGTGTAGTCGTTGGGTCAAGTTCAAGTAATGCTTTCTTGGGTAATAAATTAGGTCGGGGGTAATAATCCGTGGGGTCAATAAACCCTATCTGGCTCGAAAGTCAAGGAGAAAG
>JAHIVM010000120.1 GCA_018816665.1 Candidatus Zixiibacteriota bacterium | reverse complement strand
GGGTTGAATTCGACGGATCATACTTTTGTCCGCATCATCCGAGGGCGACGAATGCGGGCCAGTTTTCAGGTGTGTGCCGCTGCCGGAAGCCGCGCCCCGGAATGGCCGAACAGGCGGCGCTGGACCTGGGTATTGACATTCGCCGCTCGGTGGTAGTAGGCGACAGCAAAGCGGATATCGATTTGGCCCGCGTGCTGGGGTCCCGGGCCGTGCTGGTTCGCACAGGATACGGCAGAGGCGTTGAGAGCGCTCTCACCGGGTCTTCGTATCTGAGGCGCATTCCGGTGCACAATTCGCTTGCTGAGGCTGTCAGCAGCCTGTAGGCGCCTGTGGGCGGTGTCAGGGAGTCGAATAGGGACGGACTCTGTCAATTCTTTCGACAAGTGGTCGATACTTCTATAGAACAGGTTTGCTCATGACCGGGGCGGTTAAACGGGCGGAGGAACCGCCGCGTCTATGAAGTGTTTGAACAATAAAGGCTCCGGCACATACTGAAATCAGCACCCATGAGGAAAGCCAGACTACATACCGTGCGTCTTCAGGCCAGTCTCTTGCTCCTGATGACTGCCGTGCTTGCGCTGCTGCCCCAGCGTTCTTCCGCGCAGTTCTATTTTGGCAAGAATAAGGTCCAGTATGCGACTTTTGACTGGCAGGTCATGACCACGGAGCATTTTGATATTTACTTCTACAAGGACGAAGCGGAGATCGGTCGCATTGCGGCACGAATCGCGGAAGATGCCTATCCGGGACTGGCCGCCCGTTTCAATCATGAAGTCCGTCATCGTATCCCGCTCATCATATACTCGGCCCCCAATTATTTTTCACAGACCAATGTTGTACCCGGCTTGCTGCCCGAGGCCGTGGGCGGATTTACGGAATTCCTCAAAGGCCGGGTCGTTGTTCCGTTTCACGGGTCGTTCCACGACTTCGAGCATGTCATTACCCACGAGCTGGTACACGTCTTTCAATTATCCAAACTCGATGCAGTGACATCGCGCCAGTCCAAACTTAGATATGCCTATCCGCCGCTCTGGTTTATCGAGGGGCTGGCCGAATTCTGGTCGCAGAAGTGGAATACCGAAGGCGACATGATTGTCAAGGACATGGTCATCTCCGGGCGCCTTATCAGTGTTCCGGATTTCTGGATGGTCCAGGGTACGTTTTTCATGTACAAACTCGGGCAGTCCGTCTGCAAATTCATTGACGAAGAATACGGGTCGGATAAACTCGTACTCATATTTGAGAACTGGACGAAAGGTCGCACCTTCGAGCAGGTGCTGGAACTGACGCTCGGAGACGATATCCGGGAACTGTCCCGCAAGTGGGAATACCACCTGAAGAAGGAGTACTATCCGGAGATCGAGGATCTGGGACTGCCCAAGATGGAATCGGATCAGTTGACGTATGACGGCTACTGTGTGAAAGGCGTGCCGATTACGTGGGACGACGGCGACGGTGCTCGCGAGTGGATTGTGTACATGGCGCATCGCCGTGGATACGCAGGACTGTATTTGAAACCGCGCCGGGGCGCCAGAGGTGAGGTCAAGACGCTGCTCAAAGGTGAGCGATCCAGCGCCTTCGAATCTTTGCACCTTCTGCGGTCGGGAATCGATGCGCGTAACGACGGCAAAATACTGTTTTCGTCGCGATCCGGCGGTCATGACCGGCTGTACATCTATGATCTCAATCACGGCAAGGTGACCGCGAAATTCGAAATCAATTCGCTTATTGCCGTGCGATCACCCCGGTTTTCGCCGAACGGCAGGCGGGCGGTGTTTACCGGTATCCGCACCAGCGGCGAATCTGATCTGTTTCTGATCGATTTGACTACCGGCGACTATCATGAACTGACCCACGATGTGTTTAATGATGTCGACCCCACGTTCACGCCCGACGGCAACCGCATAGTGTTTGCCTCGGACCGCTGTGCCACGGGTGCCTCGGGGACCACCAATCTGTACGAGCTTGAACTGCACTTTCCCAGGCGCCTAACCCAGTTGACGTTTGGTCCACACGGCGACCTGGCTCCCGATGCTACTCCCGACGGTATCTACTTCTCATCGGATCGCCAGGGAGTACTCAACCTGTTTTACCGTGACGGTCGGACGGGGGAAATCTCCCGTCAGTCGACCTTCGTGACCGGCGCGGCCGATCCTCGCCTGACTCCCGACGGCAAAGCGCTGGTATACTCCGGCTATCAGGACACGCAGTTCCACGTGTATCAGATGACATTGCCCGAACGCCCGGAACCGGTACCGACCATTACGGTGCCCGTTGATACGCTGGCCTGGTATCCTGAGTCGATTGATAAAGCGTACGCCGAGACATCAATCAAATACGAAACGGACTACTCCTTCGACATTGCTCAGTCAACCGTCAGCTACGATCCCATAGTAGGGTCCATAGGGGGCGTACAGGCGATGGTGTCGGATATGCTGGGCGACCACCTGTACTATATGCTGATAACCAACACCGCGGAAACAAACGACGAATTGCTTGAGTCGTTTAATGTCGGTGTGACCTATGTGAACAAAGAAAAGCGTTACAACTGGGGCGTGGGGCTGTTCCACCTCTATGATGAATACTACAATCGTCACGACCTGTATTTCCTGGAGCGGCAGGCCGGGGCGCTGGGGCTGTTCAGCTACCCGATTTCGATGTTCAACCGAATCGACTTCACGACCTTCGCTCGGTACGACAAGAAGGAACGGCGCTACGGTCAAACGTCGTACGAGGGCTTCCTCGTGACTAACTATCTGAGCTGGGTGTACGACAATTCCATCTGGGATGTCTCCGGACCTATCGAGGGTCGCCGGTACAACATCTCGGTAGGTATAACATCGTCGGTGAGCGAGGGCGTAAATCACAATCGCCAGGCCTCGGCCGACATCCGACACTATATTCGCCTGGGCAGTGCCTCCGCCTTCGCCAGTCGTTTGTTCGGGTATACATCGGCCGGACGAGAACCTCGCCGGTTGTATTTTGGCGGCAGCTGGTCGTTCCGGGGCTACGACCGCCGGGAGTTTTACAGTCGCAATATTCTGTTTGCTTCCAATGAGTTGCGTTTCCCGCTGATCGACGCATTACAGATTGGATTCCCGTTCGGCGGGATGGGCTTCCGCGGCATTCGCGGCGCCCTGTTTTTCGATGTCGGGTCGGCCTGGAACGATGAGTTTGATCAGTTCCTGGGGTCCTTTGGTTACGGCTTCCGGGTCAGCCTGGGGCGCGTGATACTGCTGCGTTTTGATTTCGCCCGGACGACGGATTTCGAGACGATCTCGCCCGGTACTGATTTTGACTTCTTTTTCGGGTGGAATTTCTGATGCCCTCTCTGCGAATACTCTGCCCGGCGCTGCTCAGTCTGATGCTGCTTTCGGGCTGCGGTCAGCGATACAAGCTGCATCGGGAGGAATTAGGCTCCTCGGTGTGTTATGGGCCGGGACAGGGATTGTCTCAGCCGGAAGCGGTCGGATTCTCGGGCAAACTGGACATAGTCTGGGAGCGGGGAACGGCCGGCAAACCGGCGGGACCGCTGTCGCTTTGCCACAATATGCTGGTTCTTCCGGAAACAAAAAAAAGGCTGAAGTTTTTTGATATCGCCACCGGGCGGTACCGGGGAAAAATCAATGCCAAAGGCGTGCCCCAATCAGGCGTGGTCATTGTGGATTCGCTTGGTATGTACGGCATATCCCCCCGCAAGGGCAAGATATACGGGGTCGATCTGCTGCGCCGGAAACGAGTATGGGAACAGCAGGTCAAGGATGCTCTCGCCGGACCGATACTAGAGAATAACCGCCTGTACATGAGTTCCGGCAACGGTGTCCTGCAGGCGCTGGACCCGATCGACGGAACGGTATACTGGCAGTATCGTTCGGATACACGATTCGCGGCGTCGGCCCGACCGGGATTTGGCCGGTTATACCAGCCGGCTGACCGGGGAGTGTTGATCGCGGTGTCGGCGGACGACGGTCGGGAGGAGTTCAGGGTCACCCTGAACGGTCCCTTGACCGGACCGGTGGTAGTGGCCGGAGAAAGAGTGTACTCCGGCGATGTCTACGGCAACGTATACGCGCTGGCACCGGAGGATGGCCGGATTATCTGGCGCACCTCGATTGACGGCCCCATCTGGTCCTCGCCGACCGTGTCCGGAAGTCTTGTCCTGGTCGGTCAAACGGCCGGATACCTGGTGGCTCTGGATGCCGCTTCGGGAGAGATTATCTGGCGATACGATGCGGGCGAAGTGATTCGCGTTTCTCCTCTGGTGATCGGCGACATTGTGGTTGTCGGAACCATGGCCGGCAGGGTGATCACCCTGGATGTGAACACGGGTGCGCAGATCGCGGTCAGGGAGTTGAAGGGCGGGATCATGTATCCACCAATCAGTGACGGACAGTACGTCATGGTAGCGACACAGGCCGGAAAGATTGTATGTTTCGGAGAACCGTATGAACAACGCAGCCACGCCGATCAAGGAATCGTCTCTCAGCACCAATCTGAGTAACCTCGCGCACACGCTTGCCCGCGAGCTGGCCATGGCCTGTCGGAAGATGGCTATCTACGGTCAGGGACATCCGCAGACTGCCCGGGCTATCGAAAAGCCGTTTTTTGTCTTCGCCCAGTTTTTCCGGTTCAAATATTATGTCAGTCTGAATGTCCAGCACGGCCGTCTGTTCGTCGCCAATATCGCGCTGAAAGACAACGTGCTGTATCGTGAGGTGCTGCAGTATATGCAGG
>JAHIVM010000119.1 GCA_018816665.1 Candidatus Zixiibacteriota bacterium | reverse complement strand
GATGAGATTGGCGGCGTGGTCAGGCTACGACGGATTCGTAGCGAAATTGAACCATGTCAGCTTCTTCGTGAAGGACGCGGCGATAAAACTCACAGTTGTGACATTTATTGTTGGACCGGGAACCTATTTGCGCCGCGGCCAGTCGATTGCTCGATTTGGCGGCAACCCAGCAAGCTCGTCCTCCGGCCTGTCCTTCATTGACACCGTCGAAGCGCATGGCTGACGCAACCGGACATTCCCCCAGAATGGGGACCATGAGGCCACCCTTTTCCCTGCCGCAATTTTTGTACTCCCAGCAGTTGAGTTTACGGCTCATGACCTAACTTCCATTATCAGTCTTCGTCAACAAATCCAGCCACCGTGCCGAAGCGGGGGTCCGATTCGAGCCGCTGCCGTTCCGCATCGGTGGCGCCTTTTACGAATTTCTCGTAGGTCTTTCTGACATCCTTGGTTTTGCCGTCACCGAGGTAACTGAGCATAAGGTAGAGATGCGCCTCGGGATTGTTTTCGTTCACCGAGCGGGCGTCTTTGAAGTGCTTGGTTGCTTTTTCGTAATAGCCCTGGTTGTAGCGGGCTTTGCCCAGTCCCATGTAGGCGTGGGCATTCCGTTTGTCGAGCCGGACGGCCATGTCGAAGTCGGCGA
This sequence comes from Candidatus Zixiibacteriota bacterium, assembly GCA_018816665.1. Taxonomy (GTDB): domain Bacteria; phylum Zixibacteria; class MSB-5A5; order GN15; family FEB-12; genus JAHIVM01. The sequence goes on along the minus strand of JAHIVM010000119.1, from coordinate 1,773 downwards.
TGGCGGCGATATCCTCGCCTCGGCTCAGGTACACATCACCTCGACCGAGGTAGGCGGCGATGGACTTATCATCGAGTTCAAGCGCCTTGTTGTAGGCGGTAATGGCCTCGTTTGAATTGCCCTTCATGGTCAAGATTTCGGCCGCCCGAACATAGTCGTTGTGAGCGGCATCGTTTTGTCCAAGTGCGGAAAAGGCCAGGGCTCGGGCGTTGTAGGCATCGACGTAGCTTGGTTTAAGACGAATCGCCTCATTGAAGTCAGCTACGGCGGCCTGGTAGTCTCCGCCTTCGAGCAAATCATAAGCGGCGTAGAAGAAGTCGGTCTCGTTGTATTGGGCTCGCTTCTGCTCGGTTGATTGCGCTATCAGCGTGACCTCAAGTTTGTTTGTTTCTCCCGCCTTCAGGTTGACACTGCCCTTGGCAGTCTGGTACCCGTCTTTTGAAACGGTATATCTGTGGTTGCCCGGGGCGAGCTTGGAATACTTCAGGTTCCCGGCCCCCAGGATAGTCCCGTCAATCGACAGCCGGGCGCCGTCCACGTTGGCGGCCAGCGTTACATCGGCGTATTTCGGTGCTGACTTCTTGCTTGGGGTCGATTTCTTGCTATCCGAGGTGGACGTCGCGCTCACCGCATTTTGGGGCGGTTCGACCTTGCTCGCCGAACTGGACTTCTGGGGCGGCGGCGCCGGCTCCGCTTTGGCGACCGCCCGCGTCTTTTCAACTCGGGCGGTTGCTTCGGCGGTTTCCGAGACTTCCTGCGGCGAAAGGGAAAGGGTCGTCACCTTGCCGTCGACCACCGTGGCGTAGTCGGTGGCAACAACCTGACCGTCGACCACAAACTCAATGCGGTGACTGCCGGCTTCGACGCGGTCGGTTTTGAAGAATCCCTGGGCGTTGGATTCAAACGATTGACCAAGATCCGGAAGTCGGATTTCGGCTCCCGAGATAAGCGGCTGATGATATTCGTCAAGCACGATGCCGATGATTTTCCCGGCGCCGGTTTCGGCACTGGAACTGAACATGGTGCTGATCCAGAAAACAAGCAGCGCCGCTACGGGCGTAGCAATACCGGCAATCAGTTTGGTGCTAAAAACTCGTTTTTTCAGAATGTATTCGCGACCGTTGATTGTCATTTCATCGTTTTCGCGCAACTCCTGACCGCCCGCAATCCGGATAAAACGGTGCGTAAAAAACGCGACACCTCGCCCACGACGGGGAGTTCGGGGGGCCGGCTCTTCCGGCTGGCTTTCCGGCGTGGGGGGCGGGGGAGTGAACGGTTGATCGTTCTCAGCGTCGAGCGGCTTATTCTTCTTGGGGGGAATAATCGGGGTGTTGTCGAAGCCTTTTTTGACCGGTTCCCGGGAGTCCGATGTGCGGGCGTTGTCCAGATCCTGCAGCAGTTTCATTTTTTCGTCTTCGCTGAGATACTCCTGAGTGTTGCCTGCTGAACCGCCGTAGAGGTTGTTGGATATCTCCCGCACCTGCTCGTCGGACAACTTCTTCAGATCGGAAGCGTCGTGCGGCATAGCCACGTTTTGGGTGGTTCCGACGATCGGGGTTGGAGTCGCCTGCGATTCCAGTATTGGCTCCGGAGGCAGGGGTGTGCCGGTGTCGCCGATTGGGCAATCCGCGCCGTCGCTGATCGGTCGATTGTCGGTCTGCTTGTGCCCCGACATTTCGACCCAATCGGCGGTTGTTTCGATACCCAGATCCTCAGCCGGTTCCTGGGTGGAAAGCCCGCCAACCATTTCGGTATGACTGTCATGTGCCTCAG
>JAHIVM010000015.1 GCA_018816665.1 Candidatus Zixiibacteriota bacterium | reverse complement strand
CTTACGCGCATAGTAGCCATCGGCCATATCCGTCAGGGCGGCAACGATAAACAGTCCCAGGGCAATCAGCTTCATGTAAAAGCTGTCAATGACAAAAAAGAACATAAAGACCGGCGCCAGGACTATCCGCAGCAGGGTCAGCGTGTTCGGAACGTTCATGGATTGGCAAGGTATGTCATGACCGATGGGGAGTCAATTGCGAAAAAAACGGGTCTGAGCGCCTGCTCTCGGAGTGGTCTCCGGGGGCGCAACATTCAGCCTGAGAGCAGTCCGCAGGAATCCGGTGGAGTTGGTCGGGGTGCCAAATAGCCAGGCTAAGTCTATGCGGAGTAACGCGTTTTCGGGCATAAAAAAACCCAGGCAGGCGGTCAATCCTACCTGGGTGGACGATATTAGGTAATCCACAGAAAGAGTAACACTTTCCGATTACGGGATCAAGATAATGAATAAGCCCATTTTGTCAAGAGAAAACTTGTTTTTTTGGTTGAAACCGGGGACAACAAAACACGCGGTCGGGGGGTAGAATTGCCGACCGAAATGAAGGAAATTCCGTCAAATGAAGACGCCGAGTCGCCGGGCGACCCGGCGTCTTCTACACAGGGAAAAACAATAGGGTTAGCTCAGGAGCAACCTGACGTAGCGCCACAGGTTTCGCACTTCAGGCAGGTGCCGTTGCGGACCATTGTGAACTGGCCACACTCCGAACACATGTCTCCCTCGTACCCTCTTAAGCGCGCGTTTTTAATTTCTTGACGGAGTCGGTATTCGGCTCGTTCGTCTTGTCCGACGGCGGTTGTTGCGGCGACAAACTCACGCACCGTTTCCGCTGTTGAAGTTGCTTTTGCAGGTGTCGTCTCCATCTGCTTACTACCATTCCCGTTCCCTCCGTGGTTCCCGTTGCCTCCGTGTCCATTCCCACCGTGACCGTGTTCCACGCCGTCGATATCAAACCTCAGGTGCGGACTGTAGATGTCACTGTCATCCCGACTGGCAGCCGTCAATTGTCCTGTGACACTTGCCGTGGCCGGTTCTTCTTCCTCAAACTCAATCGATTCGTCGCTCGGTGACCCCAGCGTGTCGCTGCGCAGGTCATCCTCGGAGATGTGGGCCAGGTCCGTACGATCCAGGTACGTGATGGCCAATTCGCGGAAGATATAGTCAATAATAGAGGTACTCATTTTGATGGACTTGTTGCCTGTCACCATGCCGCTGGGTTCAAAGCGACTGAACAGGAAGGCCTCGACAAACTCTTCCAGCGGGACACCGTGTTGCAAACCGAGCGACACTGCGATAGCGAAGGAGTTCATCAGGGATCGGAACGCCGCGCCCTCGCGGTGCATATCCAGGAAGATTTCACCCAGGGTACCGTCGGAGTATTCACCGGTCCGCAGGTACACCTTGTGACCGCCCACCACTGCCTTCTGGGTGTAACCGGCACGACGGTGGGGTAGTTTGCGCCGTTTCGCGATGTAGCGGTAGACGAGGCGCTCGGAGAGTTTTTCGGCCACATGCTCAACGGTCAACTCGTTGGCATCGTCCTCATCGTCTTCATCAAACAACGCCGAGTTCAGCGGCTGGCTCAGCTTGGAACCGTCGCGATACAAAGCCACCGCCTTGGTCATGGTTTCCCAGGACAGGCGATACGCCTTTTTGACATCGTCGATCGTCGCCCGCGCGGGCATGTTGATCGTTTTTGAAATCGCTCCCGACACAAACGACTGGGCGGCGGCCATGATGCGGATATGAGCTTCATACTTGATAAAGCGCTGGCCCTTTTTGCCGCATTTGTTGGCGCAGTCGAAAATCGGCAGGTGCTTCTCTTTGAGGTGCGGCGCTCCCTCGAGGGTCATGGTGCCGCAGCAGAATTCATTAGCCGCTTCTATTTGCTCCCTCGTGAAACCGAGTTCCCGGAGCAGATTGAACTCCCACGAGTCGGTGGACGCTGTCGCAAAACCCAGCGTGTCATGCACGAAGTCCTCTCCAAGGAGATGCTGGTTGAATGCGAAACTGATGGCGAAGACGCTATCGAGCGCTGATTCGAGCTTTTCCAGCTCCTCGTCACCGAACCCCTTGGCCCGGAGTGACTCGTGGTTGATAAACGGTGCTTGCTTGAGTGTCTGACGGCCTGTCGCATAGGTGATGATATCCCCTATTTCCTCAGTCGAATAGCCCAGACGTTTCAGGGCTATCGGTACCGAGTTATTGATGATCTTGAAATATCCACCGCCGGCCAGCTTCTTGAACTTCACCAGGGCGAAGTCCGGCTCGATACCGGTCGTGTCGCAGTCCATCAGCAAACCGATTGTCCCGGTGGGGGCAATAACCGTGGCCTGCGCGTTGCGGTAGCCGTGGACCTCACCCATTTCCAATGCACGATCCCATACCGAGCGGGCCGCCTGGACAATGTCCTCGGGCAGGTAGTTCGGGTTGATTCCGGTTGGCTTGATCGTCAGACCTTCGTACTCAGAACGATCGGCGTTGTAGGCGGCGCGACGATGGTTGCGGATAACCCGCAGCATGTGATCGCGGTTGCGGTAAAACGCCGGGAACGGTCCCTGCTCGCGCGCCATTTCGGACGACGTGATATACGCCTGACCGGTCAGCATGGCGGTCAGCGCCCCGCACCAGGCATACCCGCGGGCCGAATCGTACGGGATTCCCAGGCGCATCAGCACGGTGCCGATATTGGCATAGCCCAGTCCCAGGGTGCGATACTCATAACTCTTCTGGGCGATTGACCGCGACGGGAACGAGGCCATCAGGACGGAGATTTCCAGCACGATCGTCCAGATACGAATCGTGTGCAGGTAACCCTCGATATCAAAGTTGCCCTCGTCATCAAGGAACTTGACCAGGTTGATCGAGGCCAGGTTGCAGGCGGTGTCATCGAGGAACATGTACTCCGAACACGGGTTCGAGGCATTG
>JAHIVM010000118.1 GCA_018816665.1 Candidatus Zixiibacteriota bacterium | reverse complement strand
TACGGCGTTGATTGACTACTACTTCAACGCTACGACGATGTCCTGTCTGCCGGGTGTCTGGACCTTCTAAGGTTTCCGACATTCAGCCGAGATATATGGAAGAAGCGAGGCTTTTGGCCTCGCTTCTTCTTTTTTTTGTGTGAATTCGGAATTCGCCGATACGTATAATAGACACATGAATGAGAAGATGCACGAGAAGCAAATCGACCGTATCTCCGCCTTGGTGTCCGACCTGTTCCTGGTGGATGCCTACTATATCCGGGGACATCAATGGACGCTGAGTTTGCGCTACCGGTACGATGCGGACCATACGGTGGCGCTCCTTGAGGAGCGCCTGAAACTGGCCGGCTATACATTCACGATCGACCCGTCTGAGGACATGTTGACCCTGACAGTGGACTCGCGGCGTCGCCTGTATATCCCCAGGCTCAATATCCTGCTGTTCGCGGCAACTGTTCTGACCGTGTACCTGGTTCCCGCCCTCAGCTTTGGCTGGGACCTGGCCGGGGGGGGCGGTCTGCTGTTCACGTTTGCGCTGATGTCCATCCTGCTTGTGCATGAAATGGGCCACTATATCGCCAGCCGTCGGCGCGGCATCGTGACGTCTTTCCCGTACTTCATTCCGGCGCCCAATTTCATAGGCACCTTCGGAGCCATCATCAAAACCAAATCTCCCTTCTGGAACCGTCGGGACCTGCTTGAGGTGGGTGCGGCGGGACCGATCGCCGGGTGGATTGTGGCGCTGTTCTGGCTGATTTACGGATTATCGACTGCGGTCGGGACGGTTGCAACGGATCCGCCCGCCGACACCGAGGGGATGATCATCTTTGGGGAATCGCTGTTGATCAAACTGCTGGAGCCGATCTTCATGGCGCCGATGGAACCCGGCACAACGGTAGCCATCACCGAACCGCTGCTGGCGGGTTGGGTCGGTTTGCTGGTGACGGCGCTGAATATGCTGCCCATCGGCCAGCTCGACGGCGGCCATGTGGCGTACGGGCTGGCGCCCCGCAAGCAGGTCTGGCTGGCCCGTCTGGGGATGGTAGGCCTGGCCGCCCTGGGTTACTGGTATCCCATGTGGTGGCTGTTTGCCGGTCTTGGTTTCTACATGGGATTGAGTCATCCACCGACTCTTGATGACAGCCGGGCGCCGTCGCGAACTGCTCTGATAATGGGATGGGTGTCGCTGGTGATTCTAGTGCTGTCGTTTACGCCGGTACCGCTGCGTTTTCTTTAGCCAGCGCTGACTCAACGATCGCGGAGTCCTCATCGCGACCATACAACTGCATGAAATCAACCTGACCCGAAAGCAGTACCTGCAGGAAGGCATCAACAATACCCGGATCGAACTGTGTCCCCTTGTTCTGGATCAGCTCACGGGTAGCAAACTCCAGCCCGGCGCCGTCACGATACGGACGGTCCGACATGATTGCGTCGAAGGTATCGGCCACGGCCAGCAGTCGTCCCTCGATCGGGATCTGCTCGCCCTTGAGGCCGCGCGGGTAGCCGTTGCCATCGTACCGTTCGTGGTGAGCCAGGATATAGGGTATCGACGGTTTGAAGAGATCGATATCCCGAATGATCCGCAAACCCACTTCCGGATGCACCATCATATTGGCCCGCTCTTCATCGGTAAGGCGGGACACTTTGTTGAGGATGGAATCAGGAACACCGATTTTGCCGATGTCATGAAGCATTGAGCCGACCTGAAGATTCTGAATCTGATTCTCATTCCAGCCCAGGTGCCGGGCGATCAATTCAGCCAGGCGGGTCACCCGATCGGTGTGGCCGGCCGTGTACGTATCGCGGGCTTCAATAGCATTGGCGAGCGCGCGAATCGCCTGCATGTAGGACTTTTTCTGGGCCCGGTGCAGTTCGTGATTGGCCATGGCCGATGCCGCCGAACCGGCCAGAATACTCAGGACATCGAGCCGCCCGTGCGGGATCTGATCGGTGCGTGAGCGCACCAGAACATTGATTACACCGTTGAGCGACTTGCGAATCAAGATGGGCTTGCTGATAAGCAGCTCATACATCTGACTGCCATCGATGGTCACGGTCTCCGAGGCAATCACAGGAGTTGCGCTACGCGCGCCCTCAAACTGGAACAGCAGCCGGTCATCGATCAGCTTGTCGCTGGCGCTGTCATCGCCACATTCGCACACCCAGCGACTGACCTCATTCGAGTGGGGATCGAGTTCAATGACGGCGGAGCCGACGGCTGCCAGTTCGGTATTGCAGGACCGCAGCACCATCTCCAGGTAACCGTCAATATCCATGCCGGTCGCAAAAAAGGCGTTGGCTACCTTGAGAAACTCCACCTGACCTTTCAGGCTCAGGTTGTCCCGCAGCACTTTCTGGTGAGCCAGACCGCGTGTCACCGTGGCCTTGAGCAGTTCCAGCTTGAACGGTTTGACCAGGAAGTCGTAGGCGCCGCGCTTGAGTACCGAGATGGCAGTCTGAACCGTGGGATGGGCGGTCATCAGAATAACGACGGCATCGGAGTGATTCTCGAGGGTCGTCTCAAGTACTTCAACGCCGGAGTATTCACCCATGACGAGATCGGTGAGAACCAGATCAACAGGATTGTTGGCCACATATTGGAGAGCTTCTCGCGGGTCTGTCAGCGAGACGATGTCATAGGACTGCTGACTGAGCGATTCCACAATGATGCGGCAGATATACTTTTCGTCATCCACCACCAGAATGCGCTTGCATGGCTCTCGGTGCATGGCCATCCTTTCCTGCTGTTGTTCTTGTGATTCTATCGGATTATTCTATCCCTCCCCCATGATCCAAAACGGCTTTGTTCGAAAATTGCGCTGGGAGATGTCAGGCCTATGGGGGGCTTACCCGCGTTTTTCTGCCGGAGTGTTCATCTCATGATCAAGCAGTCTGTCACCTCCCCGCAAGTTGACAAGAACGGTCTCGGACAGCCGTGGAGGCTTCACCTGCCGACGGCCAACAGGTGAAGTGGGGAGTCAATTCGACCTCCTCTATCAAGAATATCCCCGGCCGCTCGATAATCATACTAATAGGACAGAAACAGTATTAGGAGAGCCTTATGTCGATTCGGACAGTCGCTGCCTGTTGTTATCTCTGTCTGCTGTCGGTTTTGCCGGCCCACGGCGCCGGGAAAACGCAAGTCAGGATTGAAAAACTGGGCGAGTATACGCCAACCGATCTCCATGTCGGCGCCTCCCTGGCTGCGGCGGATACGTGTCTTGCCAACGACAACCATGATATCGTGTATCGAATAGACGGCTGGGTGACCGGCTACGAGCTGTACAAAGGTCTGATTGATCCGGCCAACAGCTGCGACAACGCGTATCCCTACACTGTCCTGGAAGTCAACATGCCCATGAGATTCGAAGCGGCGACATCGCTGGTGGTATCAGTGGATATCGAGGCGGCCGATCTGACCAGTGTCCCCGGCTGTCCGATCCCGGGAGAACTGCTCGGATTGTCGGCCGAATGGAATCTGACCATCCCCGGATCAGGCACGTACAATGTCTGGATTCCCCTGGATACTCCGATTGTCGTCAACGAGCCGTTCTTTGCGGGCTACTACCTTGGTTCTCCGATCGATCAATCCGTTGGTTGCGCTGTGCTGTGCGATTCAATCCCGGTACTATGCGCCAGTTTCAATATCTGGGATACCGCCGTTGGCTGGGTAGATCTCGCCGACAATGAGTACTTCGCTTTTCCCGGTCGTCTGGCCATGGAGGTCTCCGGTATTCCCGGCGGTACCGCCGCGATTCCGCCGGTGGCCTCGCTCGTGTGCCCGGACAGTGGCGCCGATGTTTTTGGTACCAACATAGAACTCTGGGCCTATGACACGGCCGGCTCACCGGCAGTTGACTACGCCTCATTTGAATACTCCGACGGTGGCGCTTATGTGGAGATTGGTCGTGATTATGACGGTACTGCACCGTTGAGAAATGGTGTTGCGCCCACCGAGCCCGGTCAGGGCTACAGCGTGTTCTGGCATACCTCCGGTTTGCCGGAGGGAGCCTATACTATCCGTACTACGTTTGTGGATACAACCGGAGCGACGTCGTCGGTGATAACTCCTGTTCGACTGGAGCCGACTCCACCGGTACCCGGTCTGGCCGGTTTGCCCAGCGGATCGTACGTTTGTGCACCGTGGGAGTTTTCGATTACCTGCCCCGATGAAGATATCTCGTATATCGAGGTCGCCCGTTTCCCGGCGATTGACACCTACTCGACAGGTCTGACTGTTTTCTCGCAGTCGCTCCTCGGAGACACTAACGGCAATCCGGGTGACGGGAACCTGATCGCCAACGGAGAGTACGGCGAGTACTGCTCCGGTCCGGCGGCGGCGGCCATGGCGTCCCGGGTCTGGTACGACCGGGGGTATGTCAGCGTATTGCGGGATTCAACCACCTCCATCACGGTCACGGACCTGGCCGAAATGCTGGCGGAAGCAATGAAAACACGGCGGGACTCCGGTACCTACGATGACGCTTTGTTGAACGGGTGGCGGGCACACTTCGCCCATCACACACCCGAATTCGAGTTTGACCACCGTCGCAATCCCACCTACTACGATGTGCGTACCTGGGTCGAAGAAAGCCAGCGGACGGTGGTACTCGGCCTGGGCGGTAATCCCGGCCTGTGGGTGGCAGTAGATGGATTCTCGGGCTGGCAGGCTACAGATACGGCCTTTGAGGTGACGGTTGCCAACCCGGTCGCCGGCAGCCTGGTGAGCGGTGTGATGATTGACCGGGGCGGGGTCAGCGAGTTGACGCTCGACGAGACAGTCTATACGGTGGATATTATGGTGTCCATGACAACGCTGGCATGGACCATCAGTCGACCGGTGGCCTGCGTTGATTTCAGCGGCACTGACGGCTGGGGATGCACCTGGTCGTCAGCCGGGATTGACGATGGTACTCCGGTGTTCCTCCGGACGTCGGCCCGCGATGCCGCCAACAACCAGGGTTACTCCACCGTCATGGTTTCGTATGATTGCGCGTTCGCTCATGTTCAGGGTGACTACACCGGGGACGGGTTGACGGATATTGATGATCTGCTGACCCTGATACCGTACGTGACGGGAGGAGCCGGCATGGCCGGAGTTGACCCGCGCTTCGACGCCAACTGCGACAACGTCATTAACATTGCCGATGCCGTATACTACATGAATTTCCTGTTCGGAGCGACATCCGCCCCCTGTCACTAGATACCGGACTCAGAGACGATAAAAAGGCCGCTCGACGATGGTGCGAGCGGCCTTCTTTTGTGCACTTCAACAATCACCAGGTCAGTTGCCACATTGCCGCGTCGGGGACGCTGACCCGCCGCTTCAGGATAGTGCCATCGGCCCGGTGGATGCTGATCTCGTACCTGGGATCCTCACCGACCATGATCTCAGAGGGTATCAGATCAAGACAGAAGAGGCCGGTAGCGTCGGTCTGCGTGGTGACAGGATACGGTGAAATTACCCGGCCATCGGTTCGCGTCACTCCGCGCGGGAGATGCGCCTCCACATCCACCCCGGATTCAGGTAGCCCGGTAACGTCGACGAGATATCCGTACACCCGGCACAGGCTCGGCGAGGTCGGTGTGCCGGGATCAAGCCAGGTACCAAACACGGTATCGACGGCATCGGCGAATACCACCAGCGTGTCATAGGGCACAAAGCTGTATGCGGTGGCGGTTGCTATTACCAGGAAGCTGTCGCTCTCCAAATTGACGCCGACGGAACCGTCGACACCGGTGCGAGCGGCAGCCCACAGGTATTGTTGGTCGAGACTGCGCACCGCGAGGCATACTCCCGGCACTGATTGCTGGTTCACCGAGTCAAAGGCCGTCAGCGTTATCGTGTAGGCCCCTGACCCTCCCGGTGTCACCGACGACACCGGGGCGTCAAGAAAAGAGCCAAACGAACCGATGACGCTGTGGTTGCCGGCCGGTGCGTTCCACACGGCCCGGGCCAGAGCGGCGGAGTCAACCGAGGCCGTGCCGCCGTACGCGGCTGAGTCATCGGCAGTCCAATGCGGCGGCATTACCGCAATCTGCTCTCCTGAGGCGTTGGTGTCTGCAGGCGTAATCACGCCGTGAACATCACCCAGGAGATCGGCGCTGATATCGGCAGTGGAGCCCTGAACATCCAGACCGAATCCGGCCAGTCCAATAACACGCATACCGGGACCGCTGGTGTTGGTGACGGTGAACGAGCCACCTCCCCCGTTGTCGCCGGAGATCGCCAGACGACCCAGCGACAGCGTGGTACCACCGGAACCGTCGAGCATGGTTTCAAAGCGATCAGCCGCCACACTGTCCTGAGATATACTGCAGATATTGACATCAGACACGGACCCGGTGCGTACCACCTGGAACTCGCATGTGTTGGGCGTAGACAGCGACAGCGCGTTTTGTACCGCCAGGATGTTCAGCGTGTATACGCCCGGCGAACCGGAACCATCGATATCCGCAACGGCGGCACGATACGTATAGACTACGCGGTCGGCCAGCACCAGACTGTCTATTCGGGCGGAGGACGCTACTATAGCTTCCCCGAAGACGGAATCTCCGGAGGGACCCGTGACGGCCACCAGGAAGCTGTCGGCCGGAGTGGGGTTGCCGAGCGAGTCCAGCGACCAGACCGAGCAGCTCACCGAATCCTCGGACGATGATCCGGTGTTGCTCACCAGACCCGCCGCGGCGACGGACGTCCACACGCTCACGATAACTATCACGTACTTGATCATTGATTCCTCCTGGTGACAATGCGACGGCGGCGTTCCGGGAGAGCCGGTTCATCGCCGGATACTACTTCGGCATAAAACGAGAATTGACGGTTACTGGCTGCTCCTGACCATTGGGCCGGCAGGGTTTCCTGACCGGTCATCTG
>JAHIVM010000117.1 GCA_018816665.1 Candidatus Zixiibacteriota bacterium | reverse complement strand
CTACGATCATAACTGCCGGGGATGTCGCTTGGTGTATCACAGAACGGGCGATGTGGTGGTGATTACGGCAACGACCGATCGCGATGTTGACCTGCTGGAATTTGTCCCCGGTAACCCGACTATTTAGGTACACAGGCAATACCGTTGAAAGTTATTCCGTTATCCGGTTTTCCGGGTAACGGTTTTTTTGTGCCCAGAACACTTCCCGAACAAGCCTGAGTGGTGTCGCCGGGTGTTCCTCCCCCCGTCTGTTTTTGTTGTCTCCTCCCCTGCACTCACCTACCATGTCCGGCATGAAACGTCTCACGGGGTCAATACTGCTACTTCTCGTCTGTCTGGGTGGTCTTCCCGGCCCTGCGTTCGCCACTGACCCCTACATGAATGACCTGCGTACCGGCCTCGTTCTCTCCTCGCAGGAGTACCTGTTTAACGATCAGTTTGATTCCTCGATCACTATCTGTCGGGCGTACATCGGCGCTCATCCCGATGACCCCCTCGGGTACCTTTTCTGCGCCATTTCCATGATGGGCAAAATGGCCGATGCCGAGGAGCACCTCTACGATGAGCAGTATCATGCCATGCTCAACGCCACCCGTGCCCTGGCAGAACACATACTCGACTCCTGCGACAATCGTACCGCCGCCTGGATGCATCTGTTTGAGGGTCACACGGTGGCGTATCGGTCACTGTATGAATCGCGGTTCGGTTCGTTTGTCAAGGCGGTGAAGCTGGGTTTGGCCGCCGACAACCACTACACGAAGGGTCTCCAGGCCGACAGCACCCTGATTGACCTGTATGCCGGTCTCGGCTCGTATCACTACTGGAAATCCGCCAAGGCCGGTTTCCTGCGCTGGATCGGTCTGTTCAAAAACGAAAAAGATCGCGGGATCGCTGAATTGCGACGAGCCGCGGAATCATCGTTGGTTCACCGCGAGGTAGCCCGCAGTTCGCTCATCTGGATCTGGCTGGACCGCGAGGAATACGACTCCGCCGCCGCCACGGCATCACTGCTGCTGGACCTCTACCCCCACAGCCGCACACTGCTCTGGCCCCTGGCCCAGGCCCGGTACCGTCAGGAGAGCTATCCTCAGGCTCTGGAGACCTTTCGTCGCATCCGCGACCGGCTGCAGACCGACCCCGGCAACTACTACAACCTGATCGAGTGCGACTACTACATTGTTGATTGTCTTGATCGACTGAACCTGCCGGCGGAGGCTACGGCCGCGGCGCGCGTGCTGGGCGATTACTACGCAAATATCGGTCGTCCGATAATGAAAAAGCAGCAGGACAAGATTCGGGCTTTACAGAAAACAGCCGCCCGTCAAAACGACTGAGCGGCTGCCATGATACTCTGCGGTACATACGTTATACTTCCTGGCCGGACCGCGTCTGTTCGTCGAGCAGACGGCACCCCTCCATGAGAATCGACTCGTTGGAATTTTCGTTGTTTGGCTCCGGCAGATCGGCATCGGCGACCGGTTCCACGATCCACTTGCCATCGACCCAGCCCAACCCGGCATATACGGCCTCGGCACCCTTGAGTTCGCCGCAGGCGGCAAAGATTATCTGCCCATGGTTGAGATAGAGGGTGAGTTCGTTTTCGCTCGCCAGTATGCGCAATCGGGCCGTCTTGCGCGAGGGCCCAAGGGCCTGCAGCAGGTCAATCAGGTTCATGTCGGCCAGGTTGCCCGATGTCCCTGCGCCGGGATCGTTATTGCCGGTCTGTTTGGCTTTGCGTTCGACCCGGGAGCGGAGCTTGCGCAGTTTGACCACCAGCAGATCCAGGCTGTTTTCAAGCGGGATAATGTCTTCAATCCCCCGTTCGAACATAGGCGTAAGATCGGGAGCGGCTTTCTGACTGGCCAGGAGGAAGGTAGGCACCTTCATGATTTCTATTTGACGGCTGATCAATTCATCTACCAGCGAAATCACCCGCGCCGTGCGGGCATCGCTGATAAGGATAATCATGTCCGGACGGCTGCGATCGTACAATTCCACAAAACGGTCCAGCGATTGCAGGGCAATGGTTCGGAACCCCTCAGTCCGAAGGCGCTGCGCCACCGGTTCAAGCTGTTCGTTGCTTTCGCAGAACATCAGTACCTGGCTGTACTTTTCCGAGGTCGGTTCGATCAGGATTTCGCTTTCGATCATCTCGATGAAGGCCGAGGCGACTTCCGGCAAAAACAGTTTGCCGGTCAGTGACACAATCTTTGCCCGGATAGTCTCGAACTTGTCCAGGGACATCTTTGTATCCAGAGATACATTCTCGCAGAAGATATCTACGATGGTGATAATATTGCCGCCCAGCGTTTCGATAGGCAGGCGCTTGGTGTACTTGTCGCGGAGATTGATATACATCGAGTTCAGAATCTCCGTGACCAGCGGCGAATAGTTGAGCGACTCGAGTAACTTGGCTGTCATGGGAATGCGTGTCCGACAATCGGGGGCATCCTCAGACTCACCGTAATAGTAGCGCGACATGTCGTGCAGGTACGCAGCGGAGGTGATGGTCAGACGGTCCCGCGACGGGAGACCTATCTGACGGCACAGCCGCTCCACGTACTGCCCCACCGTGCTGCCGTGGTTGTCATTGAGATTGTCGCGTTTGGCCAGCAGCGAGGTGAACAACTGCAGGCTTTTGACCATCAGATCACTGATCGACGTATCGGCCTCATCGCTCAACAGAAGCTGCGCCGTTGATTCGTAGTAGCGGACGCGCGTGGCCGGGGATACTTTGCGCAGGCGGTCGATCAGGTCCAGGTAGTCACCCTGCACCGAATCACGGATGAACGCCGTATGGAAGGCATGGCTCCCGATGATATCGATAGCATCGTCCGCCGTTTGTGTTTTGATCAGTTCGAAGTGTTCCTGCTCGAGGGCATGGCGTAGCGGCCGATCGGCCGCATGTTCATCGGACACCACCAGCACTTTGCCGCGGGGCGGCGCAATTTCCAACTGCCCGGTGTCGTCGAATCGCAGTTCCTCCGGCGCTTTGACGGTATCCTTCGGGGCACCATGACCGACCCCGATGTAGTGCCGGGCCACAGCCGTGCGAAGTGACATCTCGGCCGCGATATACAGCTTGACGTCCGCATTGGCGGTGACGAATTTCAACTCGCTGATCAGGCTTTCATCGGCAGGATCTTCGCACGCGATTTTGATGATATTGTTCTCGGCGTCGTAGCCGAACGGAATCACGGTCCGGGCCACGGCCACGTTGGACGGAATCAGGCTGGTGATTTCGGGTGGGATTTCGGTGTCGGCCAGCAGGACGGTTTCGCAGTTGAACTGCCGGGCCAGGGCCGACAGCAGTCCCTCCTCGTCCAGATGTCCCAGGCGCATGAGGTGCGATCCCAGACGACCGCCGTGCTCACGCTGACACTCAAGTGCCTCCTTGATCTGATCCTCGGTTACCCGATTGTCAGCCAGGAGAATTTCATCAATGCGCAGGCTAGAATTCTTGTTGCTCACGTTGGTCCCGACGCCCTTTTAATCATTTCCCGCAGTTAGTAACACTCACTTATGCCCTAACAGGTTACGATTGGCGGCGTCAATCTGTTGACTGGCCCGTTCCCATAGCCTGTTTATCACTCCTACCCTTAAGAATCGGACGGATTCGCAATCAATCCAGTGTTCTCGGGGCACAATTTGTGTTCATTGTTTGAACAGGCACCGGGGCGGCCGAGGCCGGGATTGCGTGAATTCGTTCGCTATCCGGCACTTGCGTCGAGGTGTGCTGTTATGTACTCTGGTACCATGACTGATAAGCGACAACAAACCAGAATCAAGCTGACCGCCGAAGTCAGTTGCGCCGGGTGAGCATCGAAACTCGGGCCAGGGTTCCTGGCCGATGTATTGAAAGACCTGCCGCAATCATCGCATCCCGATCTGCTGGTAGGCTTTAACCAGGCCGATGACGCCGGGGTGTTTCGTATCAACGAGCACCAGGCGCTGGTTCAGACGGTCGACTTTTTCCCGCCGATCGTTGACGACCCATATCACTTTGGTCAAATTGCGGCGGCCAATGCACTCTCCGATGTGTTCGCCATGGGAGGCACACCGCTGACCGCCCTGAACATCGTGGGGTTTCCCCTGGGCAAAATGCCTCCGGAGATCCTGAGGGATATCCTGCGCGGCGGCGGCGAGAAGGTTGAAGAAGCCGGTGCGGTGGTGGTTGGCGGCCATTCCATCAAGGACGGCGAACTCAAATACGGCATCGCGGTAACAGGTGTTGTTGATCCAGAGAGAATCGTCACCAATGCCGGGGCCCGGGCCGGTGATTGGCTGTTTCTCACCAAGCCGCTGGGGACGGGGATTATCACTACCGGCATCAAGCGCAATCTTGTCGGTGAGGAGTTGGCGGCTCTGGTTATTGCCCAGATGGCTCGGCTCAACCGGGATGCCGGCGTTCTGATGTCCGAGTTTTCGGTGCATGCTGCGACTGATATCACCGGCTTTGGCCTGCTGGGACATGCCCTGGAACTGGCCAATGCCTCGCAAGTGAGCCTCAAACTCTTTGCCGACACCATTCCCGTACTGCCGGAGGCGGTCCGTCTGGCCGGGAAGGGAGTCAACCCGGGCGGTGCCAACGACAACCGCGCTTATCTAAAGGGCCATGTCAGCCTTGCCGATACGCTTGATAGTAACCTGGAGCAAGTCCTTTACGATCCGCAAACCTCTGGCGGGCTGTTGATTTCAGTTCCGGCCGACCGCGCGGATGAGTTCCAGGCGGCTCTCCGCGAACACAATCTGCCGAGTTCCGTAATCGGCCAGGTGATTCCGCGGAGTCACTACGAGCTTATTGTTGAGGGCGGTCAAGGTGTCGGTACTGAGGGGAAAACATAGTGCCTGGTATATTGCCACTGCCATAGTTATTGTGGTCGGCCTGGTTGGATGGCAGGCCGACCTGACCTCCGACGCCCCCATGCATTTCGCCGGAATCGGCCAATCGCTGTCGACCGATCCCGCCATGTACAGCTACCATGCTCGCAACCGCATCCTTTTTGGCTCGGCCGACCCCCTCAATGATCCCCGCTGGATTGTGTTTGAGCACTCCCTGGTGTCATTGTCGTCGTTTGTCTGGATGTCTCTCACCGGCATATCGATGGCCACGGCCAATGTCGCCGGGCTGGTGCTGACATGTCTCGGCCTGATGTTTTTTCTGATCGGTCTGTTCCGGCATCACCGGCCGTGGACCCTCACTGCCGTCGCCTTCTGCTACCTCATCAATGTTACGCTTTTTACGTACGGGCGGCTCGGCTACCTGGAAAACGGACTGCTCCTGGTCACCGGTATCCTGTTCTGGGTCTATTCCTGGTGGGGTGCTCGAACCTGGGGGTTGGCGTTGTGCGGCGGACTTATCGCCGTAGCCGCGCTGAGCGGCAAACTGTTTGGCACCCTGTTATTGCCGGCGGTGGTGCTGTCAGTTTGGGCAACCGGCGGGAAACAACGGGTCAAACACATTGCCGCCGCCACCGCGGCGTGTCTTGGCACGCTCAGTGGCCTGGTGTTCACGCTGTACGGCACCAGAGTGACCGATGCCTTCAGTTTTTTTGGCGAGCAGTCGGTGGGGGTACACGGCTTCCCCGAAGGGCTCACCTCGCCGATGGGATTCGTGGAGCATCTCATTTCTTTCGGCCAGCGCAACGACCTCTACTACCTGAATCCGGATCTGCTGATCCTGCTGGTTGTCGGCCTGGCCCTGATAACGTATCTCATCAGTACGCGCACACGGAGTCTCCGCGACTTCAGTAGGCCGATGCTGCTTTCGCTTTTTGGCGCCGTCTGTTTGATACTCGGCGTGGTGCCGTTGAATTACTCCCCCCTCCGGTATGTTGTTCCGGCTATTCCGTTGCTGATGATTTTCGGACTCACGGCCATTGATACGGTTATGGGCGTAGGCAAACCGGCACCGTTCAGGCCCTCGCGCATGGTTCTGATTGTCGCTGCGTTCTCCGGCTGGCTCCTGACCTATCACGGGGCAATGAATTTCCTGATTCCCGAATCCCCCTACAAGCTTGTCGTCTGGATGACCCTGCCGGGCGGGTTGGCTGTGGCTGCCCTGACCTGGTATTTCCTACGCCAGCATCGAATTGTGATTCATCGCCGGCTGGTAGTCACCATCCTCATTGCCGTGACGACCGCCTCAGTCGTGACCAATACCTTCAGGATTCGTCGCACTCATATCCTGGATCACTGCTTCACGCTGCTGGAGGCGAGCCGGGATATTGCCAATGTGGTGGGACCGGATGCGGTATTGTCGGGCCCCTATGCCGCTGCCCTCTGTGTGGAAAACGACCTGAAATCAGTCATTCACTTTTTTGGAGCCGCCTCGGCGGACAGCGATTTCTTCCAGACGTATCCCATCACGCACATAGCCGTGGAGCAGGACGGTTGGAATCAGGCGGTTGAGTTGTTCCCCCGGCTTGCCGGACTTCAGCCGATAGCATCCTACTGGATTCGGGATTACAAGGTCAATATCTATAACGTGCGCAATACGTTCGGCAATCAGGCGACCCAATCATACCACTACACGCCCTACGAAGTGGCCGTCAAGTACAACCTCAAACGCCAATATGACAGCGCCCTGGCCGCCATCCAGCCGGTTGTGTCACGAGTACGGACATCAAAAGCGGTGGGGTTGTTGTACGCCGAGATTCTCGCCCGGGGCGGAGCCCTCAACGAAACATCCGGAGTTCTGACCTCCCTGGCAAGGCAGTTTCCCACCGACTTCAGTGTCCAGCTGGCATGCGGTCACTTCCTGCAGCGGCTGGCCCTGACCCGGCAGAACCCGGAATTGCTCAGAGAGGCCGAGGTTTATTTCGCCAAAGCGGTGCAGCGAAACCGTTTTCGCGCCCGTTATGCCCGCCGGTTGTGGGAGGAAAATATGCGCCAGTATTCACAGGAATTGTCGCCGCGTCTGCCCGATGAAGACCCGCCCGAATTTACGATTGCCTTCGAGCAATAAACTTCCTCTTCACACGGTTTTTGCCAGATCCTAACATCACCCTGATAAACTTTCACTAGTTCTCATACGTTATAGTTGACTAGAACTCTTTGCACGATTATGTGTGTAAGGGATAGAGAGGCTAAGGAAGAACGATATGGATATTAACTTCATTTATTCGGGGAAGGACCCCCGTCAGACTGAGGCCCTCAACTTTCTGCAGCGTTACGTTGCCGAGCGCGGCATCCTGGCTAATATTGTCGAAGCGGACGAGGAAGTGTCGTCGCCGACAGTCGTCATCAACGGACGCACCCTGGCCGACAAGCGTACCAAGCCGCGCAGCACCCGCAAGAGTATGTATCCCAGTATCAAGGACATTGCCGAGGCGCTCGAGCACGAACTCTGGTCGCTATAAAAAAAGCCCGGCCGGCATACGCCGATCGGGCCTGTTTGTTCTCTGTCTGTCGTCTTTTACCCGTTGACCTTTTCATCCAGAAACGCCATCAACTCCGCAGTCGTCATGCGCGTCTGTTCCATCGTGTCGCGATCGCGAACCGTCATGGTATTGTCTTCCAGCGTCTGACCGTCGACCGTCACGCAGTACGGGCAGCCGGCCTCGTCCATCCGGGCGTACCTGCGGCCCACCGCTCCGGCGACATCATAAAACACCTTGAAGCGCTTTTTGAGATCGGCGAAGACTTTTTCGGCGAATTCCGGCATACCGTCTTTTTTGACCAGGGGCAGCACGGCGGCCTTGATCGGTGCGACTTTTGGTGACAGGCGCAGGAACACCCGTTTCTCGCCCTTGATCTCCATTTCATCGTAAGCATCGACCAGCAGGGTCAACAAGGTCCGGTCGCAACCGGCCGATGTTTCAATGATATACGGGAGGAACTTTTCCTTGCGAGCTTCATCGAAGTACCGCAAATCCTTCTTAACCGCATCCATGTGGCGAGTCAGGTCAAAGTCGGTGCGGTTATGTACGCCTTCGAGTTCCTGCCAGCCGAAGGGATATTCGTATTCAATATCGTAGGCCGCTTTGGCATAGTGCGCCAGTTCGTCTTTGCCGTGCTCATGCCAGCGCAGCTTTTCCATATTGATACCAAGCGCCTTGTACCACTCCCAGCGTTCCTGCCGCCAGTACTCAAACCACTTCTCGTCTTCATCGGGGTAGACAAAATACTGCATTTCCATTTGTTCGAATTCGCGGGTCCGGAAAATGAAATTGCTCGGAGTGATTTCATTACGGAACGCCTTGCCGATCTGCGCGATACCAAACGGGATTTTCTGCCGCGACGAGTTTTTGACGTTCAGGAAATTGACATAAATGCCCTGGGCGGTTTCCGGCCGCAGGAACACCTCGTTGGAATCATCGGCCACCGGTCCCATATGCGTTTTGAACATGAGATTGAACTGACGAACCTCCGTGAGCTCACCGCCGCATTCGAGGGGCGTTTTTGACGGTTTATTCAGACAGCGGCATTCTTCCAGCTTGTCGGCCCGGAACCTACCCTTGCAGGTTTTGCAGTCAACCATCGGATCGTTGAACTCGGTGACATGTCCCGAGGTGTGCCAGACCTGCGGATGCATGAGAATAGCGGCATCAACACCCTCGACATCGTCGCGGCGACTGGTCATGGCATTCCACCAGAAGGTCTTCAGGTTGCGCTTCAACTCGGCGCCCAGGGGACCGTAGTCCCAGCACGAGGACAGGCCGCCGTAGATTTCGCTCGAGGGGAACACATAGCCGCGTCGCTTGCACAACGACACTATTCTATCCATCAGGGTCTCAACTTGTTTGGCACTCATTCGGTATCTTTCTGTCAGGTCAGTTCCGTATTTCTCAGTTTCTCCAGAAACTCCAGCGATCGCAAGTCGGAGATAAGTCCGGAATGGAATCTCAGGAATTTCGTCAGCGTATCCACCAGCAGCGAGGCTTCACTGAAACTCAGCCTGAGCGACGCCGCTTCGTCCAGTGAGGCCCGCTGGAGTACCCGCAGTACCTGCAGCCCCCGACCGGAGAGGCTAATATAATACTCTCCCGGCTTTTGGCAAGACGAGCATACCACTCCACCCCGTTCCGGCGAAAACAAAACCCGGCTTTCCTGCTCGTCGACATGATTGGTCACCGAACTGCAGCCGCAGCAATAGGCCAGCGACGGATGATAGCCCAGCTGGGACATCAGCCGCAGGAAAAAGGCGATAAACACCGAGGGGAGAGTCCGTTTGTCGGCTGTCGACAGTTTACGGAGATAAGTGAGGAAATAGACATACAGGCTTTCCTGGTTTTCTTCTTCCGGCAACAGCAAATACAGCAATTCGCAGGCCGCCGACCCGTAAGCCAGCCGCCCCAGGGAGCCGTCGCCCTCAAGAGAAAACATCTCCAGCAGTTCGTTGT
>JAHIVM010000116.1 GCA_018816665.1 Candidatus Zixiibacteriota bacterium | reverse complement strand
GCGTCGATATCGGACAGCCAGATCGACCGGTCACCGATTTGTGCAACGGCGATATCGCCCGGTTCGCGGGGTGTATTGTCGATGTCCGTAGCCTCATCCAGTTGGCGTTTGGCATCGATGACATTGCCGAGCTTCTCCAGCGAAGCCACGAGATTTTTGGTCGCCTGCGTGGCAAACGATCCTTCCGGGTCGAGTTCTTTGGCCCGGACATAATAAGCGGCTGCGTTTTCGTAGTCTTTGAGATTTTCGAAATACAGGCGGGCAATGAGATAGTTGATATTGGCGCGGGTCGGCGTATCAACCCCGTTGTACGACAGGATGGCCCGGTATTCCTCTACAGCCGCACCGTACAGACGGTTGTTCTGCAGTTCCCCGGCCATCCGGCGGTGTTGCTCAACTTGCTCGGAGTAATCCACACTGGTGCAGGATCCAGCCGACAATGCGAGGATCCCTATCGCCATGATCAGCAGACGGTGCTTGAAGTCACGGCCGATGCCCCGGGACGTTCTCAATGCCTCTTCTCCCTCATTTTGAAAAAGTTCACCAGCGGCACGACGTAGGACTCATCAGTACGGATGTTGATAAAATCCATATTGATCAACTGGAAGTCGCGTTTGAGGTTTCGGTTGTCTTCCTCGGCCCGGGCGGCGAACTCCCGCCTGAATTCTCTTGAACCCGTGTCTATCAGCACCACCTCGCCGGTCTCTGCATCCTCAAGCTCAATGAGCCCGACATTTTCAAATTTCAACTCCCGGGGGTCCGTGATTTTCATGGCCACAACATCATGCTTGCGATTGGCAATCTGTACCGGTCGCCAGAAGTTATCGGACAGGAAGTCAGAGATCAAAAACACTACAGACTTGCGCCGGATCACGCGGCTGAAGTACTCAAGCGCCCCGGCGACATCGGTGCCTTTGCTTTCGGGTTTGAAAAAGAGCACTTCGCGAATGAGTCGGAGCACGTGTCCCCGGCCCTTTTGCGGCGGCACAAATTTCTCGATTTTGTCGGTAAAGATGATCAGGCCGACCTTGTCGTTGTTTTTGATGGCGGAGAAAGCCAGCAGGGCACACAGCTCGGCGGCCGTTTCGTTTTTGAATCGATCGCGCGTGCCGAAGTTTCCCGATGAGGATGCGTCCACCAGGAGGACCACCGACAGCTCACGTTCCTCGCGAAACTTTTTGATATAGGGGTAGCCGGTGCGGGCGGTAACGTTCCAGTCAATCAGCCGGATGTCATCACCCGGCTGGTACTGGCGCACCTCCTCGAACTCCATTCCCTGACCTTTAAACGTGGAATGGTATTCGCCCGAGAAGAGGTCGTTGACCAGCCGCCGGGTGCGAATTTCTATGTAGCGTATCTTTTTGAGTACTTCGCGCGGTATCATATCCAACCGTTACGGAACTTCAATGGTGTCAAAGATCTTCTGGACGATGTCGTCGGCCGACACTTCCTCGGCTTCCGCCTCATAAGTAAGCAGGACGCGGTGACGTAACACATCGGGGCCGATCGCTTTGATATCCTCCGGCGTGATATAGCCGCGTCCCTTCAGGAAGGCGTGAGCCTTGGCCGCCAGGTTGAGATAGATGGTCGCGCGCGGCGAGGCGCCGTACGCAATCAGGTCTTTCACATCAGCCAGACCATACTTCTCCGGTTCGCGGGTGGCAAAAATGATGTTGACGATATACTCTTTGACCTTCTCATCAACATACACCGACCGCACAACCTTACGGGCGTTCATGATGTCGGCGGGACTGACAACCTTCTCAATCCTCAGTACATCGCTGCCGGTGTTGCGATCCATGATTAGGCGTTCTTCCGACGGACTCGGATAGCCGATTTTGAGCATCAGCATGAACCGATCCACCTGGGCTTCAGGAAGCGGATAGGTGCCTTCCTGCTCGATCGGGTTCTGGGTGGCCAGCACCAGGAACGGCTGTTCCAGCGGGAAGGTCGTCTCGCCGATAGTGACCTGTCGTTCCTGCATGGATTCAAGCAGCGCTGACTGGACTTTGGCGGGGGCGCGGTTGATTTCATCGGCCAGGATGATATTGGCAAATATCGGTCCCTTTTTTACCGAGAATTCCGCCTTCTGCGGATTGTAAATCATGGTTCCGATCAGGTCGGCCGGAAGCAGATCGGGGGTGAACTGCAGCCGCTGGAATTTCGTCTGAATAGCATCGGACAGGGTTTTGACCGACAACGTTTTAGCCAGTCCCGGTACTCCCTCGATGAGAATGTGACCGTCGGCCAGAATGCCTATCAGCAGGCGTTCAACCAGGTAGTGCTGTCCCACAATGACGGAAGACATCTGTTCCGTCAACCGTCGCACGAACTCAGACTCTTTTTCAACCTGGGCCTGTATCTGTTGGATGTCGATGTCCATCAATCCTCCAAGTCGTCTATCTTATCGCATCTTCTCAAAAAACGCGCGTATTTCCGATTCTAAACGTATAGTCTCGCCCGGAGTTGCAGTCGACGGGCTGAACTTCTCTTTTTCCGCCCGGGTGAGCCAGTTGCCTATCTGCTCTTGTTGTGCCGTATTGAGGTCCGCTGCATCCATTGCCGCCAGCACAGCGCTGATCGATTGACCGGCCAATTGTCGCCCGGTTGCCCGCTCGAGATACGCCACCGTGATCCGGTACAGACCGGTCTGGAATCTCTTGAGGTCCAGGCCGGCATCGGATTTGATCACCGTCAGGTCCTCCAGAAAGGCATCGACCGGTGTGCGGGGTGCTTCCTTCGGAGTCTTCTTGCGTAGAATCATGAAGACCACAAACCCGGCAATACCCGCCAGCGACACCAGCAACACCAGCCACGTGGCTACGGAGGTATCCCCCGAGGTCGTCTCGACCGGTACCGGGTCGGCAATCTCGACTGTCAGGGCATCTGTTGTCAGTTGACCGGTGGCAGAATCCGGCAGGTGGATATACTCAAGCACGATCGGTTCAATGTGGGCTAGGCCGGCCGAGGTCGGAGTCAGCGTATAGGTAAACAGCTTGGTAGTGACTTCCTCGGCCCCGGTGCCGGTGGAGCTGACTTTCGAGGAATAGCGCGCCACTTTCAAGCGATCGGACTCAATGCGAAGGGGTTTGTCAAAACGGTAGGCCAGCGTGGGACCGTCCCAGGAAACGGCAATCCGCAGATTCACCTCTTCCTCGTAGGCGATATCAGTACGATCCAAGGACTGCGAGAGTTCAAGCGACCGGGCCGCCGGCGTCATGACTGCGACACAAACGGATACAGTCAGTGCTACAGATAGAAATACGTTGCGGCACAACATGGTGAAAATGATAGAGTATCCTCGGTTTCGTTATCTATAATCCCATAAACCACTTACGGTTGCTGCTGGCAAACCATGTCACATTATACTTCGCTCCCGGCCATTGGTTTCAACAAAAACTGGGACCGGGGAGGCGCCTTGCGTGTGCTCCCGCCGGTCTCATCCCAGCATCAGGGCCAGCAGTCCCAGCATCATGCCCACTTTGAGGGCCAGCGAGGCTGCTTTCAGCATGGCTCTCGACGGATACCCCCACACAATGATAAGCAGGCACAAAACAGGCAAATCGACAATATATACGGTGATAATCTTGTATGCCGGACCAAACCATCCATAGGCAATGGGCACAAAGGTGAGCAGCGCCATGACAAAAAACAGTATCAGGGCGGCGGTCAGCGATGCTGTCACCCCTGCCACAAGCGGCAGCGATCTGATACCGGCCCGCTGATCGCCGTCCGTATCCTGAACATCTTTGATGATCTCACGTACCAGGTGAAAGAAAAACGCAAAAATGGCGGGAATCAGCGGACCCGGCAGACGGAAAGCCATGGTGGCATCAACAGCCACGCCGCCGGTCAAAAACGTGAGTCCTGCCAGCAGGGCCACGGCGGCGTTGCCTACGAGCGGCATTTTCTTGAGCCATACGTTGTAGGCAGCCAGCAGGCCGATCACGGCGAGCGCCATCAGCATCACCGGCACGCTCACGACCACGGCCAGCAACAGCGCGACCACATTGAGACCTGCCGCCAGGCCTTTTGCATATCCGATCGACAGGCCGCCCCGGACAAGAACACGGTCTGGGCGATTAACGCGGTCTATTTCGACATCTAGAAGGTCGTTGATAATATTCCCGGCAGCACAAATGCAGAAGGCCGCAAGCGAGGCCATCAGCGGGGCGTAATACACCGGCAGCCACCACGTCAGGTATGCGCCAATCCACACACCCACCGCAGCCATCAGACAATTGACTGCCCGTATCAAACGTAGTGTTTCCAGCAAGCCGATCACGCGGAAGGATAGAGCAGCGGATGGTTACCGTCAACAACTATAACTCGGTGGAAAACTCGATCGACACGCGCGGTTGGTCCCAGTTCTCGTCGGGGTTCCATCCCAGCGACAAGCGCAGAAAGCGATCGCGTGCGATCATGGCAAACCCGGCTCCGGCACCCCAGTGATACTGCTCGTCGGTAACGATCCTGCCCGTTGCGGATACCTCCGGCCGATTCACATAGGCAGCGTCATAAAACAGGAATATGTACGCAGTGGAAAATCGCAGGCGGGGCTCAATCGTCCCCAATGCTGCGCGCTGGGCGGCGAATTGTTCGTTGCGATACCCGCGGAGCGATCCCGGACCGCCCACCAGTACAAGCTCCGATACCGGCGGCAGGGAATCCCCGGTCTCCAGACCCCGGTATTCCATCTGCATATGCCAGACCAACCGGTGTATCACCGGCACATACCAGCCGGCCCGAAAGTGACTGCGGGTTTCGTTGAAAACATCTCCGCCCGACCGCAGACTGTCGCCGACAGCAACATAGCGGCGATAGGCATATCCCAGGGTCATGCTGAGATCGGTGCCGCGCGACGGATTCAGATCGTCGTCGAGACGGGTCCTGGTCAGACCGTATCCCAGCGTGTAAGCCGAATAACCGGGAGCCGCGCCGGCCGGCTCGACATGCCGCCATTTCAAATCCAGCCCCGTAGTGGTGCCGAAAGTCAGCCGGGTCCGGTACCGGGCCGACACACCAAACTCATAAAAATCATCGCGGTAGTCCCGGGTTGACACGGCGGCACCGGCCTCCCCCACGCCCAGCCAGAATACGGGCTGCCGATAGTCGATATCCAGCAGGTTACGTCCTTTCTCGCGACGTTCGGAACGGATGCGAGCCTCTCGCCCACCGCCGAATAAGTTGGTAAGACGCAGATCCAGTTGCCACACTACTCCGGTGGGATCATCGGGGATGTACCCGCCGCCGCCGAATATGTAGACCTGCTTTTTCTCCCGGAAGTCGAATGCGAGATTGGCTTCGGTGAATCCGGGTCTCGGCCGCACCTCTACGGGTGGCAGAAAAGTCACGAACGGTATTGACAGCGCCCCCTGTTCGGCCCGCTGCACGGTCTGATCGCTGAGAACATCGCCCTCGTCGACCGGAATATAGCGATCTATGACGCTCCTGGTCGCGGACCTCAAGCCCCGGTAGGTATGACGGCCAAGCTGTATCCGGGGACCCTGCCGGACAGCCACGCGCAGTGTGACATCAAGTCCGTCGTGTTCGACACCGATCACTTCCAAGCGTGCATAGTAGTGACCGGCGGCAGCAACCCGCATGGCGGCACTGTCCATGGCCCGAGAGACATCCGGCTCGGCGAAGGGCAAATCGAATCTCAGTACAAGACCGGTATCGACATCAGCCATGATCGTTCGAAGGCGGTACTGACCGCCCGGTATCACCGAGATGTCACCGTCGATGATCTCGACCATCCCGTCCAGATACCCCTTCCGCTGCAGCAGCACGGTCAGCGAATCGACCACGCCCGATGCAGCCAGTCCATCGGCCGCCATCCGGGCCGCCTGTCGATCCAGTTCGCGATGGTTGGCCGGCCTGCCCTCAGGATACTTCGGGGTGGGAGCTGCCAGCGGCCACGAGGTCACGCTCAGCGCCAGTATGAG
>JAHIVM010000115.1 GCA_018816665.1 Candidatus Zixiibacteriota bacterium | reverse complement strand
GTTTGGCGAGTCTCTGCCGGAGCACACTATCCAGACTGCCTTTGAGCGTACCTCTGAGGCTGACGTCTTTTTGAGTGTCGGAACATCGGCGCTGGTCCATCCTGCGGCCAGTCTTCCGGTGCTGGCGGCCCAGAGCGGGGCTAAGGTTGTCGAAATCAACCCCGATGCCACCCCCCTGAGCAGTATGGCCCATTTCTGTGTTCAGGAGAGGTCGGGCGAGTGTTTGCCATCCCTGATTGATGCGCTGAAGGCTCGCCTGAAGTGAAGAAGTTTCTACAAGGGCGCGGGCAGATGAACCACCGGCCGACAGAATTGTACAACAGATACGCCGATAATGGCGCAAGTGCGGAAGCGGAATGAGGCTTACAAAACACCTGAGAATAGCATTGCTGATCGGTCTCATGGCCACCCTTGGCCTGGGAAGCGGCTGCGGTGTGTATTTCAATACGTTCTTTAATGCCCGGAAGGCCTTCAACTCGGCCGAGAAGACGCGGCGGGATTCAAAAACGAATCGAGGCGGGACGAACGATTATAATACCGCTATCACCAAGTGTCTGAAGGTTGTCGACAACTACCCCAACTCAAAGTACTACGACGACGCTCTGTATATGCTGGGTGTATCCTACTTCCACACCAATCAGTATGGCAAGGCTGAGCGACGGTTGCGGGAGCTGCTGGCCAATTACGAAGACTCCAAGTTCGCGCGTCAGGCTAATCTGTATCTCGCCAAATCAAAGCTGGAGCTGGGTGAGGTGGAAGAAGCCATGGCGGTGTTTCAGGAGATATTCGCCGCCGATTACGATAGGGCCTTCAAGGGTGAGGCCGCGATGGGCCTGGGACAGTATCATTTTGATGCCGGAGACTACGATCTCTCTCGGCAGTATCTCCTGGCCGTTCGCGATTCCCTGGGTACCGATCTGGATAAACTGAAAGCTCAGATGCTGGTGGCCGATGGGTACTTCGAGCGCTACAAGTTCGCCGATGCGCTCGGCGCTTATATCCAGGCCCTCGGGATGAACCCCGACAAGGATCAACGCTATCATGCCCTGCTGCGCGCAGCCCTGTCATCGTATCGCACTCAGCGGATTGATGCCGGTATGGCGTACCTGGACGAACTCATCGAGGATGAACTGTACTTCGATTCCCTGGGGATTCTCAAACTCACCGTGGGGATGGGGTACGAGTACGATGAGGATCTGGAGCTGGCCGAAGTGACCTACCTCGACGTGGCGGAAAAGAGCGAAAATCGCCTCTGGCAGGCCGATGCTTACCATCGCCTGGGACTTATGTATCAGTTCACGTACGATGACCTTGAGCAGGCCAAAGAGTACTACGATCTGGCCGTGGCGGCCACTCGAAGCTCGGAGGCCGGCCGAGATGCCCTGCAGCGCTCATCGGATATAGGCAAAATCGAAACGTTTGCCCAGAAGGCCCTGGACTCCACGGCTACCCAGGACGTCATTGATGACGCCGGGTACACCCAGTACCTGCTTTCAGAGTTGTACTGGTTCCAGCTCAATAAACCGGATACGGCAATTCTTGAGATGCAGATTCTGATCGATTCGTTCCCCACGGCTTACGATGCGCCTAAAGCAATGATTGCCCTCTCGCAGATGTACCGGGAACATTATGAAGATGACAAGACTGCCGACTCGATTCTGAAGGCGATGCTGGCTCGGTACCCGGGATCAGATTTTACACCGGAAGCTCTTGACGTCCTCGGTTTGCGCGGTACCGCGGCCGATACCGGCTATGCGGGCGTGTATTTTCACAAGGCCGAGGACTTTCTGGTTGACCGGAAAAACCCGGACTCGGCACTGTACTATTACCAGTATGTGGCAGACAATTACCCCGATTCCAAGTACTTCCTGCAGGCAAAATACAATACAATCTGGGTCCGGGAGAACTACCGCGCGCCCGGTGATTCAAGCATCATCTACGCCTACCAGGCGTTCATTGACTCATTCCCGTCGAGCGAGCTGGCTCGCGAGGCCTCCCGGCGAGCCGCCCCGTCGCGGGCAACCTTCGCGCGGGTTGAAGAAGAGCCGGAGGAGAGACGCGAATCCGATGAATTGGCGGTCGTCTCCGGGAGGGACGATGGTCCCAGAGGTGTGTCCGCGCCCGGAAGCACGACCTCAGGTGAGGTAACCGGTGGAGCGTACGGTAGTGCGGATGCCCGTGAAGGGTTGTATTACCGCAGAAATCCTGAGACAGGGGAGACCGACTCGC
The DNA here is from genome assembly GCA_018816665.1 of Candidatus Zixiibacteriota bacterium. Taxonomy (GTDB): domain Bacteria; phylum Zixibacteria; class MSB-5A5; order GN15; family FEB-12; genus JAHIVM01. Next base: position 7,391 of record JAHIVM010000115.1, on the reverse strand, counting down.
TGGTTTCATTCAAGTCGAACCCGGTAGAAGTAGATGAACCGTTCGAGTTCCCGGAGGACGCGGCATCGATAAATCAATACGAATGGCGGCTGGGATTCCAAATCCTGGTTGACTATTCCGGTCGCGTACAGGATTATATACTGGTAATTGGAACTGATGTACCAGAAATAGATGCACGGGCAAAACTGGCTGTCGGGTCGATGACGTTTGACCCCCTGACCATTACCAATCGGGTGATGCAGGCGAATCTCCAGGAGCACGAAGGCGGAGGATACTGGTTCGTCTACGAATTCCAGGTGGATAAACCCGAATACTTGCGATGAAGAAACTTGCTACTACGACGGTGTCGGTGACGGCTCGTCGCGATTTGAGGAACGACTACTATTCGCTGACCTTTGGCCCGTATCCCCGCGTAACAAAGTGCCGTCCCGGGCAATTCGTGCATATTCGACTGCCTGAAACGGACATCCTGTTCCGGCGGGCCATGTCGATTGCGTCGGTGGATACGGATCGCCGGGAAATCGAGATTATCTTCAAGGTGGTTGGACGCGGCACCACGGTGCTCTCGCGTTATCGCAAAGGTGATCAGGTTGACTTGCTGGGCCCGCTGGGTAACACGTTTTCGCTTCCGAAAAAGAGTGAGCGGGCGCTGTTGCTGGGCGGCGGCGTGGGCTATCCGCCGCTTCTGTATATGGCCACGCATATGGTCCGATCCGGCTTTGATCCCAAATCAATTGAGTTTTTTTACGGCGGCCGCAGCGACCGAGATATCCTGGATAGAACCCGGATAAAAAAGCTGGGTGTGAATTTCCACCCGGTGACAGAGGACGGCTCGTTCGGCCAGAAGGGTCTGATTACTCACGCGGTCGAGAGCTTCATCCAGGGTCAGAAGAAAGACCGGATGCGGATTTTTGCCTGCGGTCCCGAACCGATGCTCAAAGCGGTCGATGACCTGGGACTGCGCGAAGGCATAAACGGAGAGCTGTCTCTGGAGGCACCCATGCCCTGCGGTATCGGCGTTTGCCTTGGCTGCGTGGTGCCGTTGAAACAGGGCGGGCACGCCCGCGTGTGCGCCGATGGTCCGGTGTTTGCTATCGGGGAGGTGATCCTGTGACCCCCGATCTCAAAGTGACGCTGGCCGGGGTAGAGTTTTCCAACCCGATAATGACGGCATCCGGTTGCTGCGGCTACGGCGAAGAGCTGGCCGATGTGTTCCCGCTGGAGAAACTGGGCGCCCTGGTGACCAAATCGATTACGCGCGAGCCACGCCTGGGTCATCCGCCGCCGAGAACAGCCGAAACACCGGCGGGCATGCTTAATGCCATCGGACTCGCAAACGTTGGTGTTAAACGCTTCCTGGCCGAAAAAATCCCCTGGCTGGAGACACAGAAAACAAAAATTATCGTCAACGTGGCGGGATCGTCGCTCGATGAATACGTCGAAATCTGCGCCATGTTAGCCGATTGTGAACGTGCCGACATGATCGAGCTGAATATCAGTTGCCCCAACGTCAGCGAGGGCGGCATTCAGTTCGGCACCAATCCCGCAATGACCGAGAAGGTGATTGCGGAGGTCAAGAAGGTCTTTTCGCGACCGTTGGTGGCCAAGCTCACACCGAATGTGACGGACATCGTGGAAATGGCAAAAGCCGCCGAGCAAGGCGGTGCCGACGTGCTGTCACTGATCAACTCCATGGTGGGTACCTCGATTGATATTGAGACGTGGCAGACGCGCCTGACCAACAACAAGGGTGGCTTGACCGGACCGGCCATCAAGCCCATCGCCCTGGCCCTGGTTGATGCCGTACACAGTAATTGCAGACTTCCCATAATCGGGATTGGCGGCATCGCCACCGCGGCTGATGTCATAGAGTTTTTGCTGGTGGGAGCAAGCGCGGTTCAGGTGGGGACAGCCCTGTTTGTGGAACCGGATGCCCCGGTGAAAATCCTCAACGATCTTACATCGTATCTGAAACGGAAACAGCTGGCCCGGGTCACCGATCTGGTGGGGCAGGTAAGGAAATATTGATGGAAGCGCTAACGAAACTTCGGGATATCCAGAAAGCCAACCAATCAATGATTTGTTTGGGGCTTGATCTCGATGCCAAAAGAATGCCGTCAGAGTTTGCCGGATCGTTGAAAGGGCACTTTGAGTTTGCCCAGCGCATGATCGAGGCTACCAAGGATCTAGTGTGTGCCTACAAACCGAACATGGCATTTTATGAACATCACGGCCCCGAGGGATTGTCGTTGCTGCGCCTGATTATTGAACGTATCCCGGAGAGAGTCCCGGTCATACTGGATGCCAAACGGGGCGATATCGGTAATACCGCGACACATTATGCGCACGCGATATTCGACTGTTTCCGTGCCGACTGGGTGACGCTGGCTCCGTATATGGGGTACGATTCCCTCAAGCCGTTCCTCGATTTCAAAAACAAGGGTGCCTTCGTACTCTGTCTTACATCCAACGCCGGTAGTAAGGATTTCCAGTACCTGAATGTTGACGGTAAGCCGCTGTACCGCGTTGTCGCCGAAAAGGTCCGGGAGTGGAATCGGGATAACAACTGCGGCCTGGTGGTTGGCGCCACCCGCCCCGACGAACTGGTTGAACTCCGTGGGGTCGCCGGAACGATGCCGCTGCTTATCCCCGGTGTTGGCGCCCAGGGGGGATCGCTGGAGAAGGCTGTTCTCGGTGGAACCAACAATTTCGCCCAGACGGCGGTGATTAATGTTTCCCGGTCGGTGCTTTATGCCTCAAACGGCGACGACTTTTCTCGTCGAGCCCGGGAGGAGTTGCTCAAACTCAACAGTGCCGTCAATGCGTTGCGCAAGAAGAACGGTGAGCCCAGAGACAAGCCGAAGGAGGCTCTTCCGCCTCAAGTACACAGCGCCCCGCCACCGTCGCAACCCGCTGCGCCACCGCAGCAGAACCAGCCGCAGCCGGCCCCCGCTCAACCGGAGCCGCCGGCGCAGCAACACGCTCACGACGGCGAGCCCCGCCCTGAGCCACCGGTGTCCCCGTCCTCGCAGCAGTCTCACGGGAGCGAGTCATCGCCGGATTCTGCGTCATCAGGACCTGACGATCAGTCGCACTCCTAGACCGGCTCATTGGGTCGCCAAGAACAAAAGTTGTCCTGTTCCGGGGGTACGCGGCAGTATCTCACATAGTGTCTGCGGGGGGCACGTTTCACTTGACAATCACGCCGGATATTTCCTAAGATTATTATGCTGATCTGAGTGGCGCACCATATCGAGTGCCGTCAGAGGAGGATATCCGTGGTCCAGGGTGAGGATACCCGCAGACTCGGTATTGACATTGGTTCCACAACCGCTAAGATCGCAGTCCTTGATCACCGAAACAACCTTGTCTTTGCCGACTATGTCAGACACAACGCTCGCACCGCTCAGACCGTGAAGTCGATTTTACGGCGTGTGGCGCGGAGATGGGACGATCGCGCGTTTGCCGTGCAGGTCACCGGCTCCGCAGGTATCGGACTGGCCGAGCGCTGTGCGCTTCCCTTTGTGCAGGAGGTGGTGGCCTCGGCCGAGGCAGCCTCGCGAGCCTTTCACGGTATCCGCACGCTGGTGGATGTTGGCGGCGAAGACTCCAAGGTGGTGTATTTTGATGACCACCTGCGACCCGACATTCGGATGAACGGCAGTTGCGCCGGGGGAACGGGCGCCTTCATCGACCAGATGGCCTCGCTGCTCGGCATCCCGATTGAAAAACTCAACGACCTTGCCGTCGACTTCCAGCACCTGCATCCCATAGCCTCCCGTTGCGGTGTGTTCGGGAAAACCGATGTCCAGAATCTGATCTCTCGCCATGTGGCCCTCTCCGACATTGTCGCCTCAGTGTTTCACGCCGTTTCCGTTCAGGTTATCAATACCCTGGCGCGCGGTTTTCGTATGCAACCGAAGGTGTTGTTATGCGGCGGTCCTTTTGCCTTCATCCCGGTGTTGAGGAAAGTCTTCGCCGAGGCTGCCGGGATCGCGTTGAGTGATATCGTCCTGCCCGACCGTCCGGAGCTTCTGCCGGCCATCGGAGCCGCAATGTGCGCCGGAAATGAGGCGCCCCGGTTACGCGCCGACGAGTTGATCGGCCGGTTATCCGCCGGCAGTCATCGTGTTCCCATTCTGCAGGACCGATTGGCTCCGTTGTTCAAGGACGCAGGCGAGGCTGAGTCCTGGATGCACAAGCGCTTCGTCGGGGCGCCCCGGATCGAACCTGCCGCGTTACGCGGTCAGAATGTGTTTATCGGTATTGACTCCGGTTCTACTACGTCCAAAATGGTACTGGTCGACAGCGATGGACGTCTCGCGCTCGAGTTTTACCGTACCAACGATGGTGACCATCTGGAGGCGGTGCGCGACGGTTTGCGCTATTTCCGGGATCGTCTGGCGGCGGTCGGTGCGGAAGTGAGGGTGTGTCGCACCGTGGTTACGGGATATGGCGAGGATCTCATTCGCACCGCGTTTGGTCTTGATCACGGCGTGGTGGAAACGATCGCTCATTATCGCGCGGCTCGCGAGTTTTGTCCCGAGGTCAGTTTTGTGATAGACATCGGCGGGCAGGACATGAAGGCGATGTTTATTGCCGGACGGACTATCGAACGTATCGAGGTCAACGAGGCGTGCTCATCGGGTTGCGGTTCCTTCATTCAGACGTTTGCCCGAACGCTTGGCTCGACAGTGGAGGAGTTTGCCAAAGAGGCGTGCGATGCCACCGCACCCTGCAATCTGGGCAGCCGGTGCACGGTGTTCATGAACTCGAAGGTCAAGCAGTTCCTTCGTGAAGGCGCGGGCGTGCCGGATATTTCCGCGGGGCTGGCGTACTCGGTAGTTCGCAACAGTCTCAACAAAGTGCTGAAGATTCGCGACATGAACGTGCTGGGCGAGCATATTGTGGTGCAGGGTGGTACGTTCCAGAATCCGGCGGTACACCGGGCTTTTGAGAAACTGACCGGGAAAGCAGTCATGTGCCCGGACATTTCTGGTCTGATGGGTGCCTACGGTGCGGCGCTGCTGGCGCGTGAGACATGGCAGCAGGCCGGTGAGCCGGAGGCGAGGTTCAGTCCACTTGATGGTGTTGAGACAATGGCGCTTTGCACCCGCAAAAGCCTGACCTGCAAGGGCTGCGAAAACCAGTGTGTGGTGTCGCGCCTGACCTTTGAGCACGGCGATGTGTTTTACACCGGCAATCGCTGCGAACGCGTTTTCGGCAATGTCGGCGACACGGTGCCACCGGGTTTCAACTTTGTGGCCTTCAAGCGCGAGCTGCTGTTTGACCGTCCACTCGAGCCGGCAGCCGGCGGCCGGTTGACCATCGGTGTGCCGCGTGTTCTCAACATGTACGAGAATTTCCCCTTCTGGTGCACGCTGTTGGTTGAGAGCGGCATCAAAGTGGAATTGTCGTCGCCGTCGACCGTGCCCGTCTACGAAAAAGGCCTCGGCACTGTCATGTCCGACAGTATCTGTTTCCCTGCCAAGCTGGTTCACGGCCACATAGTCGATCTGGCTGAGCGCGGCGTGGACCGTATTTTCTATCCGATCGTTGTGTACGAAAGCAAAAGCAAGGGCGCCGACAACTGCTTCAACTGTCCCATCGTGACCGGCTATCCCGATGTCATCGCCAATGCGATCAATCCCGAAAATACGTACGACATCCCCCTGGATCACCCGCCGGTCAATCTGAATGACTTGAAGCTGCTTCGCAAAACCTGCCGCAAGTATCTGGCCGGCCTTGGAATCTCGCGGTCTACATTTGAGCGCGCCTTCAGTCGCGCCCTGCAGGCGCAGGTTGAGTACCATCGGCAGTTGCAAACACGCGCTCGTGAGGTGGCGCAGGCGGCGGAAGACTCAGGCCGCGGACTGGTGCGGCTTTCCGGGCGACCGTACCATGCCGATCCGCTGATCAATCACGACGTTCCCGAGATCATTGCGAGCTACGGTCTGGATATCATCACCGAGGATGCTCTGGACGATTGCCATGCGCTGGAAGACCTGATGGTCATTACCCAGTGGACGTATCCCAACCGCATGTACAGTGCCGCCCGATATTGTCTGGACCACGACAATGTTGAAATGGTGCAGGTAAATTCCTTCGGTTGCGGACCGGATGCCGTTGCTATCGACGAAATCACCGACATGCTCAGAACCGGCGGACGCCATCTGACGTTGATACGGGTCGACGAAATCTCCTCGCCGGGATCTATACGTTTGCGCCTGCGAACAATGATTGAGGCGCTGAAACTTCGCGGAACCAAAACGGGTCGTCCGGTGCCGCGCCGTGATCTACCGCCGTTTGAGGCGCAACACCGCCGCCGGACCGTCATCGTGCCGCACTTCGCCGAGATCTACTCCGAACTGCTGCCGTCGGCTTTTGCAGGCGTGGGGCTCAACATGGTGTCGCTGCCGGAATCCGATGAACGCTCCCAGGAACTGGGCCTGAAGTATACCAATAACGAATTGTGTTACCCGGGCATTTTGATTGTCGGCGATGTCATCAAGGCATTGCAGTCCGGGAAGTACCGCCGTGAGGACACCGTTGTAGCCATGACCCAGACCGGGGGGCAATGCCGGGCCTCGAACTACTTCGGTCTGATCAAAAAGGGCATGATCGCCGCCGGGTTCGATGACATCCCGCTGATTTCCATTGCCACGGCGGGGGATAACGTCCAGGATCAACCAGGCTTCACGCTCGATCGCAAGCAGCTCATGAAATCGGCCCTGCTGGGGATGCTGTTTGGCGATGCCCTCTCCATGATGCGCCAGACTACCCGCGTGCGGGAATCTCACCCCGGCGAAACGGACCGGTTATTGCAGAAATACATACAAGAGGCCAAGCCTCATATTCGGTCGGGTGACAGTGACAGGCTATTGGCGGTGCTGCGCGATGCCGTGGCGGAGTTTAATACGGTCGATGTTCACGACGGCGTGTATCCGCGCGTGGGTATTGTGGGGGAGATTTTTGTCAAGTACAGCTCGTATGCCAATCATCACGTGGTCGACTGGTTGACCAATGCCGGAATCGAGATTGTTGTCCCGCCGCTGTCGTTCTTTTTCATTCAGGAGTTGCTCAACGTTCGGGTGGATATGTCCGCCGGGATTAAACGCCGTGATTTGACCTGGCTGTTGACTTACTACATTGAGGGTCGTCTCAATAAGACGATTGATCGGGTGGCCTCGGTGCTCAAGGGTTACGTTCGCAACCGACCGTTGCACAGCATTCGGGATCTGGCCCGCCATGCGGAACGTCGCATCAATCTCGTCAATCAATACGGTGAGGGCTGGTTGATTACAGCCGAGATGATGATGTTTGGTGAGTCGGGAATCGAACAGGTGGTTTGCCTGCAGCCCTTCGGGTGTATCTCAAATCAGGTGGTGGCC